>JAEYYS010000193.1 GCA_023428335.1 Verrucomicrobiota bacterium
GCTTGACAAAATGAAAATGCTCCGCGCCATGTGCCGTTTTCGGCCCGGGCATTTTCTGTCAATTTGTTGCACACTGACCCCATTTAGAAAACCCACTCGCGCGCGCCGGCCGCGGCGTTCATGGTGCGGGCATGTACCGCCGCCTTGCCCCTGTTCTGGCGCTTGTCGCGCCGCTGCTGTCCGCCGCGGATGCCTACTTCCCACCGCCGGATCGCGACGGTGGCTGGCGCGAGGCGAAGGATCTCTCCGCCTGCCGGGACAAGGGCGGACTCGACCTGGCGAAGCTGGAGACCGCCTACACCCTGACCGAGCGCAGCACGGCCCACGGCGGCCTGCTGGTCCTGCGCCGCGGCTGGCTCTGCTACGAACGCTACTTCGGTCGCGCCAGCCGCAACGCCAACCCGGACATGGCCTCGACCGGCAAGGCCTTTTGCAGCATCGCCTGCGGCATCCTGCTCGAGGAGTTCAAGGACCGCCTGCCCGACGGCCTCGACACCAAGGTCTTCACCCCGGAACTGCTGCCCGAGGCCTTCCCGCTCGACGACCCGCGCAAGGCCGACATCACCCTCGGCCAGCTGCTCTGCATGACCGCCGGCTACTGGGGCGAAGGCCAGTCGCCCACCGGCTACGTCCGCGGCAATCCCCTGCCCAAGCCGCTCAAGCCCGTGCCCGGCCAGAACCTGCGCGACCTCGACACCTCGTCGCTGCGCGTGCCGCTCTGGTGCGATCCCGGGGCCGGTTATTCCTACTCCTCGCCCTCGCCGCACATCGCCAGCATGGTCCTGCGCCGGGTCAGCGGCCTGGACCTGAAGGACTTCATCGACCAGCGTCTCGCCCAACCCCAGGGCTGGGGCGCCTGGAACTACTGCCTGTTCCGCGGCGACATCGTCCTGCCGCATGCCAACGGCGCCGGCAGCACGGCCCTGCACGCCACCGACGTCCTGCGCTTCGGCTACTGCCTCGCCCGCAACGGCCGCTGGGGCGACCGCCAGCTGGTGCCCGCCGAGTACATCGAGAAATGCCGGACCGGGTCGCCTTACAACCCGCACACGCCCTTCAGTCTGCAGTGGGAGCACAACGCCGATGGCCATGTCGCCGGCGCCCCGAGGGATGCCTTTTGGAAAAGCGGTGCCGGCGGTTTCTGCCTCTACGTCGTGCCCTCGCTCGACCTGGTGATCTACAAGCTCGGCGGCAAGTCCGGTCAGTACGACCCCGCCCTGACCCGCCTGCCGCAGCCTGAGCCCAACCGCGACCGCGACACCTGGCAAGCCTTTCCCGGCAGCGCCTTCCAGGAGGGCGCCGGCGCCTCCTCGCTCAACCGCATCCTGGAAATGGTCTGCGCCGCCGTGCGGGTGGAGTGAAAGACAAGCTGATCGGTCGCCTATCTTCTGTCGCATGGAAATCGTGACCCTCTCGCCGAAGTTCCAGGTGGTCATCCCGCAGAAAATTCGCGAGTCCATGGGGCTGCGCGCCGGTGAGAAGATCCGGATGCTGCAACATCGCGACCGCATCGAACTCATCCCCGTGCGCTCTGCACGCCCGTTGCGCGGCTACCTCAAGGGCATCAACACCCACTATGAGCGCGAGGGCGACCGTGCATGAACTGGGTCGATTCCTCCGCTTGGCTGGCCGATTTCACGGACGAACCCCGCCGCCGGAGTCGATCAGGGCAGTTCCTTGATCCGGAAGTTCCGAAACTGCATCGAGCCCGTGTAGTGATTTTGAATGCCGAGATAACCTTCGCCGGCCAGGGCGCTCTGGTAGAAGTTCACCCGTTTGCCGTTGATGGAGATCTGCAGTTGATGACCGTCCGCGATAATTTCCGCCTGGTTCCACTGCCCGGGCCCCTTCTGCCGAACACCGCGCGCCTCCTGGAAGCTCATGATGCTGCCACTGGGCATTTGGGTGCCACCTCCGGAAAGGTGAACCTCATGACTGCGCTTGGGCAAGCTCCAAGGGTCGTCGTTCTTCACCGGTCCCGGGATGCGCACAAAAATGCCAGAGTCAGCCCCCGGTCGGTCGGCGCGGAACTCGAAGCGCAGCACAAAGTTCGCAAACGTCTTGGCCGCATACCAATGAACACCGCCTCGCGGACCTGCGGGGGTGACTTCATTCTGGGTGGTCCAGATGCCGCGATCATGACTCAATCCGCCTTTGCCGCATTGCTGCCATTCGGAGACCTTGGCCGGCGTCAGCAATTCGACAAAGCCAGCTTCATCAAGATCGGCCAGCGCGGTGGTGGCAACCAGAATTGGAAAAAGCAGAACGCACCCCTTCATGCTTCCATGCTGCCCTGCCTGCTGTTCCAAGTCACGCCCGAATCGGTGGAGATGTGTCCATGGCATCGACCCACCTGACCCTTCCGAATCTCTAAAATCTGCGCAATCTGTGGACCCTTTCACCGTCTCCCGACGCCCCCGCAGACCGCCGCCGGTCCGCCTTGCAAAGCGGCCGCGTGCCGCCACCATGACGGCCCCCGCATGCGCTTCTTCCTCCGCCTCCTGACCTGGCTCGTCCTCGCCGCCTGCGGCTGGCTGATCTGGACGGAGATCGGCCTGCGCGAGTGGTTTTCGCCCCGGCGCAGCGCCGCGCTCGACGCCGCCTTCCTGCGCCTGGGCGCCGCCGAGATCGCCGGCTTGCCGCTGGCGGTGCGTTTCGATCACCCGCTCGGCACGGAGCACGGCGGCCTCACCTACAATGCCCGCGGTTTCCGCGTCGCACGCCACCTCGGCGCCGACCTCAACGGCATCGGCGGCGGCAATTCCGACCTCGGCGACCCGGTGTTCGCGGTCGCCGACGGCAAGGTCGTCTATGCCGGCGAACCCGGCGAGGGCTGGGGCCGCATGCTCATCGTCGCCCACCGTCTGCCCGACCCGGCCGATCCGCGCGGCCACCGCATCGTACAGAGCGTCTACGCCCACCTGCAGGACTTCGCCGTGCCGCCCGGCCGGGACGTCCGCCGCGGCGAACGCCTCGGCAGCGTCGGCACGGCCGAGGGGCGCTACCTCGCCCACCTGCACTTCGAAATCCGCGAGGGTCCCTACATCAACCCGGGCCAGGGTTATGCCGACACCCCGCTGAACCGGGTCGATCCGGAAACCTTCCTGCGCACCCACCGCGGCGCCGACGACGCCCAGCTCAACGCGGCGCCTTGAGCCTGGAGGGCGGGGCAGCGACCCGCCGGGATCCCGGGGTCACTGCCCCCCCGGCTCCAGAAACGGCACCCCCAGCCGACCCGATCCGCCCTTGAGAAGCGAGCCCGCCAGGTGCAACATGGCCGGTACGCGGCGCGTAACCCCCTCAAGGGCGTCTGCCCGCCCGCATCGTCCCCCCGATGAATCCTCGTTTCCTCCAGATCCTCCTGGGCGGCGGCCTCGCCGTCGCCGCCTCCCCTGCCGCCGAGACCTTCCCGGCGGAGCAGATCGAGTTTTTCGAAAAGCAGATCCGCCCGGTCCTGGCGGAAAACTGCTACGACTGCCACGGCGGCCACAAGCATGAGAACGGCCTGAGGGTCGACCTGCGCAGCGCCCTGCTGCGCGGCAGCGACTACGGCAAGGTCGTCGAACCCGGCAACCCGGCCGCCTCCAAGCTCATCAAGGCGATCCAGCATGCCCCGGGCGTCGAGGCCATGCCGAAAAAGGGCGACAAGCTCAAGCCGGAGCAGATCGCCGCCTTGGAGAAGTGGGTGCAGATGGGCCTGCCCTGGCCCGAGGAGAAGGAAATCGCCCACGGCCCCGCCAAGGACCCGCTGCAGCACTGGGCCTTCCAGCCGGTGAAGGCGCCTCAGCCGCCCGCCGGCAGCCCGGAACGCCATCCGATCGACGCCTTCATCGGTGCCAAGCTCAAGGCCGCCGGCCTCGACTTCGCCCCGCCGGCCGATGCCGCCGCGCTCTGCCGTCGTCTCTACGTCGCCCTCACCGGCCTGCAGCCGACCCATGAGGACATCCGCGCCTTCGAACAGGCCGCCGCCAAGGACCGCCAGGGGGCCGTCGCCGCCCTCACCGAGCGCCTGCTCGCCTCGCCGGCCTACGGCGAACGCTGGGCGCGCCACTGGCTCGACGTCGTCCGCTACGCCGACACCGACGGCTACCAGGTCGCCGGCAGGAGCAACCGCTATCCCTACGCCTACACCTACCGCGACTGGGTGGTCGAATCGCTCAACCGCGACCTGCCCTACGACCAGTTCCTGATGCACCAGCTCGCCGCCGACAAGCTGCATCCGGAGGATCCCGCGCATCCGTCGCTGGCGGCGCTCGCCTTCCTCAACATTGGCGACCGCTTCATCAGCAACAAGGACCTGCAGACCGACGACCGCATCGACGTCGTCACCCGTGGCATGCTCGGCCTGACCGTCGGCTGCGCACGCTGCCACGACCACAAGTACGACCCGATCCCGAGCAAGGATTACTACGCCCTGTACTCGGTCTTCAACAGCAGCATCGAACCGGCCGCCGACGCCCTGCCGATCATCGGTCGCGCCGACAATGAGGCCGACGCCCAGGATTACCAGGCCAAGGTCGCCGCAATCGCCGTCAAGGAGCTCGACTTCAAGAAAAAGGTCCACGCCGAGATCCG
>JAEYYS010000197.1 GCA_023428335.1 Verrucomicrobiota bacterium
ACCGGGGGGTGGTGATGCCGGGGGTGGCCGTGGAGCAGGCGGACCCGTGCCAGGCCGTGGCGGGGGGCAAAGTGGCGTGATCATCCAACAACCTCGAGCCCAATGAACTTGTCCCGTTGTTCCAGAACCGGGGTTTGCCCCGGTGTGACTGCCCGAATTTCGCAGGGCGATGCGCCCAACGAAGGCTCCGCCCTGATGCTCATGGTCTGGGCCCTGCTGCTCATGTCGGTCACCGTCATGGGGGTGGTCGAGTACATCCGCTACAGCGCCGAGGAGGCGAAGCTCGGTGCGGCGGAGTTTTACGCGCTGCACCTGGCGGAAAGTGGTTTGGCGGTCGGTCTGCACCCCGAGGCGCGGCGTGGCGACAAGGTGCTCAAGCAAAAGGTTGGCAGCGACAGCGGCTTTGACGTGGTCATCAACTATGAGGGCGCGCGCATCCCGATCAATTATGTCACGGATGACCGCCTGCGTGAGGCGGTGTATCAGCTCCTCATTCGCTGGGGGCTGAACAGCGATGAGGCCGGCGTGGCCAGCGAATCGCTCGCCGACTGGGTGGATCGCGATGACGACGTGCGCGCCAATGGCGCCGAGTCGGCCTTTTACCAGCAGCAGGGAATTGAGGACATGCCGCGCCAGGGCGGCTTCATCGATGTCGATGAGATGCTGCTGGTCCGCGGCATGGGCGTGGTCGACCGGCTCAAGCCGGATTGGCGCGAATTTTTCAGTGTTTACGGCGATGGCACCATCGACCTGCGCACGGCCTTCAAGGACACGCTGATTGCCGTCACCGGCGCCTCGGAGAACGATGTCGAGAACTACGTCGCCCGCCGCGATGGGGCCGACGGCATCCCGGGCACCGAGGACGACCAGCGGATTTCCGACGGCGAGGCCTTCCGCCTGCTCGGTCTGACCGGCGACAAGGCGCGTTCATTGAGTGCAATCCTGACCAGCGAGGACAGCCTGCGCCGCATCACCAGCACGGGTTACGTGGGCGAGAAGCGCGCCCAAGTCATCGTCATCGCCCGCCGTGGCGAGGACCGCTCGCTGACCTATCTGGCCCGAATCGAAGAGTGACCCCGCTTTGTCCGCAACTTCCCCTGCCGTTCGGCGTTCCACCCACTTCCGCATGACCCTTTCCGCCTCGACCCTGCTGCTTCCCGCGCCCGACACCACCTGGCGGGTCTGGCAACCCCGGTCAGGCAATGCAGCTGCCTCCGTGGATTCACCGGCTGAGGCGGCGGAACGCGGTGGGTCGTTTGTCATCGGTCTGCCGGCCTCAGCCTGTCGCAGCATCGGCCTGGTGCTGCCCAATGCCGACCATGCGTTGCTGGAGCAGATCATCATGACCCAGCTTGAGCGCCGTGGCCTGAAGCCGCGTGCCGAGGCGCCGCGCAACTTTCGCTGGCACCTGCTGACCCAGACGGCGGCAACCGCGACGGTCAGCGTCGATGTGCTGGCCGATCCTTTTCCGGAGTCTTTAGCCCTCGCCGATGCCGCGGATTACACCGCCGCCCTGCGCCTGGTCAACCTGCCCGCCGGGCAACTGGTGGTCACCGAGGAACAGGGCGCGCTTGTCCTGGCCGCCGGTTTTCAGGGGCGTCTTTACCACAGCCACCAGTTCGCGCCGGCCTCGGCGTCGATCGAGGAGATTGCCCAGGAGATTCAGCTCGCGCGCCTCGCCCTCGAGCTCGATCTCGGTGCCGGCAGCCTGGGTGGTGTCACCCTCGCCGGCGCCTCCTGGAATGAGGCCCAGGAGCAGGCCCTCGCCGAACTCAGCGGCCTGCCTGTGCGCCGCGTCGGCCAGTTGCCGCCGCAGGCCGAGGTGGATGGCAGTCACTGGACCCGGCTGCTGCCGGCCGGGGTTCACGCCAGCCAGGTGGACCGCGCCCGGCGCGCCCGGCTGATGCGCACGGGTTTGCTGGCAGGCGCTCTCGTGGTCGCGCTCGGTTTCTTCGCTTTCGCCTACCTGCGCTTCCTCGGGCGTGCCGCTGATCGCCTGCAGGCCGAGGTGGCGGCGACCGCAGAAACCGCCGATCAGGTGCGGCGCACGGCCGGGCACTGGAAGGCGCTGGCGCCGGCGATCGAGCCGAGACGCTACCCGCTCGTCTTGCTCGCCGAGATCACCAAGCTCATGCCGCCCAGCGGCATTGTCATCCGCGACTGCGACATCCGCAGCAATGAGATCGACCTGCGCGGCGAGGCGCGCGACGCCCAGCTCGCCTTCCAGTTCGTCGAGGATCTGCAGAAGCATCCGGTGCTCGGCCTCTACACCTGGTCGAAGCCGCAGCCCACCGTGCGCGAAAAGACCGCGCAATTCCGCGCCCAGGGCAAGATGCAGTAACTCTCTTTCGCCCACGTCATGCTCAACCAGCTCTCCTCCCGCGAAAAGAACCTGCTGCTGCTCTGTGCCGGCGTGCTGCTGTTCATGGCCTGCGCGATCGGTGCCAACGCCTTCCTGCGCCAGCGCGCCACCCTCAGCGAGCGGCTGGTTGCCCTGCAAAACCAGAAGCGCGAGAATGACACGTGGATGGCCGATCGCGCCTTTTGGGAAAAGCGCCGCGAGTGGTTGGACAAAGCCATGCCGACCACCGACAGCCTCGGACGCGCCCAGGGCCAGTTGCTCGAAGAACTGCAGAACCAGGCGCTCGATCTCGGGATCGCCATCCAGCAGCAGACCCTGCCGGAGGCGGTGGCCACCGCCGATTACCGGGAAGTCACCGTCAGTCTGCGCGTGCGCGGCGACCAGGCTGCCGTGCTCGGCTGGCTCGCAGGCATGCAGTCGCCAGAGAAGTTTCAGGCGCTCAAGCAACTGCGCATGGAACTCGACGGTCGCGCCCGCGAGAAAACCCCGCAGACCATCTGCAACCTGACACTTGCCCGCTGGTTCAAGCCGGAAGGCGGTCTTTGAACCCCGCCGCATCGCCATGAAAACCCTGTCCCCCTTTCTCCTTGCCTTGGCGCTCGCGGCCGGCGCCCAGGAGGTTGATCCCGACCTGCCGCAGCCCTTTGATCCGAAGTCGGTCGCGCCGGTGCTCGAGAACTCGCCCTTCTCGCGCATGGTCAACCTCTCCGACAACCTGGTGCTCACCGGCATCGCCTATGTCGATGGCAAGCCGGTGGCGACGGTTTTCAACAAGGAGACCAAGCAGTCGAGTGTGGTGGGCAGCGAACCCAACTTCCAGGGCTGGACCCTGCAGGAGGCCCTGCCGGCACCCGACGTCAAGCTCAGCCAGGCCCGCATCCGCATCGGCGGTGAGGTGGTCAGCGTCCGCTATGCCAGTGTCAGCGCCGAGGATTTGCGCGGCGAGCGACGGCGCGAGAGCGGGGATCGCGGGCCGTCGTCCGGTGGCGAGGGCGACCGCTTCCGCGGGCCCAGTCGCGGCCCCAGCGAGGAGGACCGCCGCCGCTATGAATCGCTTTCCGAAAAGGGCCGCGAGAAGTTTCGCGACATGATGCGTTCGAAGTTTAGCGATGACAAGTTCCGCAATGCTCCCGAGGAGGAGCGGCGCAACATCATTCGTCGTGAGTTTGAACGCATCGAGAAGGAGGACAAGGGCGGTCGCTGATACCGCCTTGCCTCCGCCCCAGACCCGATTTCGCCGCTCCCTTTTCCCATGCATTCGTCCCGCCTCCGCTTTGCCGCCTTCTGCCTCGCTCCCTGCGCTGCCGCCCTGCTGTCTGCCCAAGACACCCAGCCGGTGACGCCAGCCCAGCCTCCCGTTCCCGCTGCGCCAACGCCCACTCCCGCGCCTGCGGTGCCGGCAGGCGCGACAGCACCCGCAGAGCCGGCGGCGGCACAACCTCCACCAGTGCAACCCGCCGACTCTACGGTGCCCGGTGGTCCGGGTGGCCCAGGCGGCCCCGGTGGCTTCCGCCGGCGCGGTGAAGGCGGCTTTGGCGGCCCGCCTGGCGCGGGTGGCGGTGGTATGGCCAGCACCCTCTCCGAGACGATCCGCATGGATGGCGACCAGATTGTACTGCAGTTCCCGAGCAATCCGGTGGCCGACATGCTGAGCATCTATGAACTGCTCACCGGCATCACCCTGATCAAGGACACGAGCATCTTTGAGGGGCCGCAGGTCAGCCTGGCGACACCGCGGCCGGTGAGCAAGGAGGAGGCGGTCAAGCTTATCGAGGCAACGCTCTTCACCAACGGCTACGCCATTGTCATGGAACCGGACGGCAAGAGCGCCCGCATCCTGCCGGCGCGCACCCAGAGCGCCAACAGCGTGCAGTTCTCCCAGGGCGTGAATTTCTACACCTCGCCGCTCGATCTGCCGGAGGGCGAGACCCTGGTCAGCTACTTCATGCCACTCAGCCACCTCGCTCCCGAGGACGCGGCCAGCATGCTTTCCTCCCATGTCGGTCTGGGGGTCTACGGTCGCATCACGCCGGTGGCAACGCCACCCGGCCTGCTCATCACCGAGGCCAGCTCGATTGTCTGGCAGTTGATCCACATCAAGGAGGCTCTCGACATCGCCGACAGCGGTTCCACCCTGCTCACCAAGTTCATCCCGATCGAGTTCGCCGACGCCGCCACCGTGGCGCAGATTCTCCAGGCCACCCTCGATGCCCAGCTGCAGGAGGAGGAGACCCGCGGAGTCAACACCTTCCGGGGCAGTCCGGTGCCGGAAAACCGCGGCAATTCGGGTGGTGATTCGCGCTCCAACTCCGGCGGTTCATCCCAGTCTTCCGGCGGTTCGAACCGGCAGCCCGACGGCGGCGCCCGCTCGCAGGCGCCCAAGCCGAAGGCGCAGGTGGTCGCCGACACCCGCCTCAATCAGATCCTCGTGGTGTCCTCGCCGGAGGACTACACCTACATCGCCAGCATGATCGCCGAATTCGACAAGGCGCTGCCCATTGAGGAACCCTACGAGCGCAAGCTCAAGTATGCCTCGGCCGTCGATGTGCTCAGCGCCATCGCCGACCTGCTGCAGGACACCGGTGGTGGCACCACACAGTTGCCGGGCGGCGGCACGCTGCAGCAGCAGCGCAACCAATTGCTTGCCTCCAGCAGCAGCCAGTTGCTCACGGGTCGCACCACCACCGGCACCCGCGGCGGCCAGTTGCTGGCCACTGGCGGCGCCGAGGACAGCGCCACCGGCACCGGTGGTACCGCCAGTCGCGCCGACCTGATCCAGGGGCCCACCGAGGACAATGCGCCGATCTCCGTGCTGGTTGGCAAAACCCGTGTCGTCGCCGACCCGATGGCCAACGCCATCCTGGTCATGGGGCGCAAGGACGCGGTCGACAAGGTCAACGGCCTGCTCGACAAGCTCGACCGCAAGCCGGCCCAGGTGTACCTTTCCACCGTCATCGGTCAGCTCACCCTCGGCGACGGCTTTGAGTTCGGCATCGATTACCTCTCCGCGCTCAATGACCGGGACGGCACGAACTTTTCCGGCAGCAATTTCCTCAGTCGCCAGGACGTGCTCACCGGCAACGCCACCACGCGTGCGATCCGCGACCTGCGCGACAATGTCATCACCGCGCCCTTTGGGCCCGCCGCCGGCATGAACCTGTACGGCTCGATCGGCGACAGCCTGGAGGTGTTTGTCACCGCCCTGGAGACGACCAACCGCTTTCGCGTGCTGTCGCGGCCGAGCGTCTTCGCCCTCAACAACAAGAAGGCGACCATCACCTCCGGTCAGCAGATCCCGGTGCCCTCGCAGCAGACGGTTTTTGCCAACAACAACGCCAACCAGGGCAACACCACCACGACGATCGAGTACCGCGATGTCGTCCTCAAGCTGGAGGTGGTGCCGCTCATCAACTCCGACGGCGAGGTGCAGCTCACCATCGCCCAGGTGAACGACACGGTCATCGGCTCGCAGCGCGTGGAACCCAACGATGTGCCGATCATCGGCACCGAGCAGATCATCACCTCGGTCACCGTTCCCGACCGCAACACCATTGTCCTCGGTGGCCTCATCTCCGAGCAGGAGAAGCGCGATACCCAGGGGACGCCCTTCCTCAGTCGCATCCCAGGTGTTGGCAATCTGTTCAAGGAGAACAAGGACAGCACCACCCGCAGCGAGCTGATCATCTTCATCCAGCCGCAGGTCATCCAGGACAACAATGCCCTGCGCCTGTCGTCGCTGAAGGAGGATCAGCGCACCAAGGTCGGCGCCGACGCCGCCCAGCGCTTCCCGAGCGAGGGCGCGCCTGCAGCGGCCGAGCCCGTGGAGGAGCGGCGCAAGAGCCTGTTCTCGCGGATGTTCAGCCGCAAGCGGACCGCCGAGCAGCCGGTGCAGCGGGTCTACCGGACCGGCCCCTGAGGCGGGTATCCCGGAGCGCCTAGTAGACGCTCCGGGTTGCAGCACGGGCAGGTTGGGCTTGCTGCAGCGTCAAATTGCCCAGCCTTCGCGGTAGGTCTTGGTCAGCAGCGCGTCTGCTTCCGGTGCATTCGGGAAACGCAGGCTGGCGGCGTCCCATTCGAGGATGACCGGATTCAGCGGATCGCCGGTGCGCGAGTCGATCGGACCGCGCGTGCAGAAGCGGGTGGCGACGTTGCCAAGTTGCACCGTCTCGGAGAGCGGGCCGGCGTAGTGGAAGCCGTCGCTGGTCTTCTTGCCCTCGAGGCAGGCGTCGACCCAGACGTGCCAATGGTTGCGCCCCTCCTCCTTGGGGTACTTGAAGCCCTGGAATTTCTCGACCGGATACAGGCGCGGGCCGGCAACGTGGGCAAGCACGAGGTTGCCCTCCTCGCCAATGAACAGCGAGCCACTGCGCGGCAGTTCGAGGTCGGCCGGCATCTTCGCCTTTTTGCGGTCGGGGCGCAGGCCGCCATCGCTCCAGGTGACCTTGAGGGTCTTGTCGGCGGTCAGTTCGTTGCCGGGGAAGACGAACTCAACCTCCTCGTTGACCGGCCAGATGTGATCGTTGATGCCGCTGTTGCGTGCCGTTACGGTCAGCGGCGCGTTCAGGCCGAGGGCGGTGAAGACCGGATCGAGGATGTGGCAACCGAAGTCGCCGAGGGCGCCGCCGCCAAAGTCCTGCCAGTCGCGCCAGACAAAGGGGTGGTAGCAGGGGGCGTACTCGCGCATCGGTGCCACGCCGATCCACAGGTCCCAGTTGACGTGCGCTGGCACGGGCGCGCCGGCGAGCGGTGCAAGCTTCTTGTTGCGTTCGTTGCCGGTGACGGCGACCCAGGAGAACACCTCCTTGATTTTGCCGATGGCGCCCTGCTTGATGAGGCGGGTGCCGAGCCGGTACTCGAGGTTGGAATGGATCTGGTTGCCCATCTGGGTGACCACGCCGGCCTTTTCGGCCTCCAGGCGCATCTGCCGCGACTCCCAGACGGTGTGGGCCAGCGGCTTCTGGCAGTAGACGTGCTTGCCACGGCGCATCGCCTCAATGGCGGCCTTGGCGTGCATGTGGTCGGGCGTGCCGACATTCACCGCATCGACCTTGTCGCCCAAGCTGGCCAGCATTTCACGGAAGTCGGCAAAGTGCGGCACGCCCGGATGGGCGGCGTCGGCCTTGGCAAAGCGGGTGCTGTCGATGTCGCAAAAGCCGACATAGCGCACCTTGGCGTGGCTGCCGATGTTCTTGATGTCGCTGAATGCCATGCCATCGGCGCCGATCGACGCCACCTGGAGCTGGGAATTGGGGCTGGCCGACCGGACCACGGCGGGGAAGGCGACGGCGGCGGCACCGAGGGCGGACTGTTTCAGGAAGGAACGGCGGGAAGGGGAGGTGGGCATGACCCATGGGCTACGTTCCGGCAGCGGCTTTCCTTGCCGACGGCTGAAACCCGGGCAACTTTCCCGCCCGTCAAGCGTTGCTTGTTCACCCCCTTTGCAATGATCTCCTGGTTCGCCCGCAATCACGTCGCCGCCAACCTCCTCATGTTGGCCGTCATGGCGGCCGGCATGTGGACGCTGATCTCGGAGCGGATCCCCCTTGAGGTTTTTCCTGATCTGCCCTCGCGCATCATCTCGGTCACGGTGCCCTACCCGGGGGCGACGCCCGAGGAGGTGGAGGAGAGCATTGTTCTGCGTGTCGAAGAGGCGGTGCAGCAGGTCGGCGGCATCAAGCACATCAATTCGACCTCCGGCTCCAGCGGTGGCTCGGTCTTCATTGAGGTCGAGGAAACCCGCGACCCGCGCGAGGTCATGGAGGAGGTGCGCAACAAGGTCGACACCATCCCCAATTTCCCCGAACTGGCGGAACGCCCCGTCATCCAGCTCGACGACAGCTTTCATTCGGTGATCAACGTCGTCATCGCCGCTGACATGGCGGAGCGCGACTTGCGTCGCCTCGGCGAGCAGGTGCGCGATGAATTGGCGGCCCTGCCTGATGTCACCCACACGGGATTGGGCGGCGTTCGTCCCTACGAGATCGGCATCGAGATTCCCGAGGAAAACCTGCGCAAGCACGGCCTCACCCTGGAGTCGGTCAGCCAGGCGATCCGGGCCTCGGCCATCGATCTGCCCGCCGGGGTGGTTCAGACCGAGGCCGGTGACGTTTCCATCCGCACCCGCGGCCGCGCCTACACGGGGGCCGATTACGAGCGGGTGGTGGTACTCACCCGGCCGGATGGCAGCAGTCTGACCTTGGGAAACATCGCCCGGATCAGCGATGGCTTCAATGAGAACCCGCTGCTGGCGCGGCTCGACGGCAAGCGCTGCGTGGTCATCAACGTCATGCGCGAGGGCGGGCAGAACGCCATCCGCATCGCCGAGGAGGTCAAGGCCTACATCGCCGAGGCGCGCAAACGCCTGCCCGACGGCGTCCAGATCGAGTTCTGGAACGACCGCTCAAAGATCGTCAAGGGGCGCATCAACCTGCTCATGCAGAATGCCCAGAGCAGCCTGATTCTGGTTTTCATCTTCGTCGGGCTGTTCCTGCGCCTGGACGCGGTCTTCTGGGTGGCCATTGGCATGGTCGCCAGCTTCCTCGGCGCCATCGCCCTGATGCCGTTCTTTGACACGGCCATCAACCTGTCCTCGCTGTTTGGCTTCATTCTGGTGCTCGGCATTGTGGTCGACGACGCCATCGTCATCTCCGAGCATGTCGACACCCTGCGCCAGGAGGGTTTGCCGCCGCTGGAGGCGGCCATCCGCGGCACGCGCGAGATGGCGGTGCCGATCACCTTCGGTGTTTTGACCACGGTCATCGCCTTCCTGCCGATGGCCGTCGGCGCGAGCGATTTCCTGCTCATGTTCAAGCCGATCGCCGTGGTCTTCATCCTGGTCATGCTGATCGCGCTGGTGGAGACCAAGATCATCCTGCCCGCCCACCTCGCCCATCCCATCCCCGGCCTGAGTGGCGCCTCCGACATCCTTGGGCCGGTGCACCGCTTCTCCGATCGCCTGCTGCAGGGCTTCGTCGATACCTTCTATCGTCCGGCCCTGCGCTGGTGCGTGCATCACCGCTACACCGCCCTGGCCTGTTTCTTCGGCGGTTTGGTCGTGCTGTGTGCCTTCTTTTTCAGCGGCCGCATCCTCTGGATCTTTTTCCCGCGCGTGCAGAGCGAGCGCATCGAGGCGCGGTTGAGCATGCTCGACGGCACCCCCTTCGAGGTGACCGACGGCCACATCCAGCGCATTTACGACATCGCCGAGCAGATGCGGCGCGAGTACGTGGGGCCTGACGGCCGGCCGGTGATCCGGGCCATTCTGGCGACCACCGGCACCACACGCCTGACTTACGGCAGTGGCTCGGGCACCACCGGCAGCTCGCACATCGGCGAGGTGACCCTGGAGACCTACGGGCCCGAAGAGCGCAGCCTGAAGGTGAACACGGTCGACATGGCCAACGAATGGCGGCAGCGCATCGGCACGATTGTCGGCGCCGAGGAACTCAATTTTCGCGCCGAAATTGTCCGCAGCGGCGATCCCATCGACATCCAGTTGGCAGGCACGGATCCCGAGGAGCTGCTGTCTATCTCGGCGAAGATCAAGGACCAACTGGCCACCTACTCCGGGGTGTTCGACATCAGCGACTCGCTCGACAGCGGCCGCAACGAGATCCAGTTGCGGCTCAAGCCCGAGGCCCGGCAGTTCGGCGTCACGGTCAGCGACCTCGCCCGCCAGGTGCGCCAGGCCTTTTTTGGCGACGAAGTCCAGCGTATCCAGCGCGGCCCCAACGAGGTCAAGGTCATGCTGCGTTACCCGCGCGCTGATCGCAAGAGTTTGGCCACGCTCGACACCATGCGCGTGCGCACGGCCGACGGCCTGGAGATCCCGTTCGCGCGCGTGGCCGAGGCCCGGGTCGGCAAAAGCTTCACCAGCATCAAACGGGTCGACCGTCGCCGCGCCATGAACGTCACCGCCGATGTCAACAAGGCGACCACCGACCCCGCCAAGGTGAGGGCGGATCTTGAGGTGCATTTGCGCGACATCCTCGCCGCGCATCCGCACGTGCAGTGGAGCTTTGAGGGCGAGGCGCGCGCCCAGCGCGAGGGGGCCGCAGCTGGCAAATGGGCTCTGGTGGTCATCCTGCTCGGTCTGTACAGCATGATGGCCATCCCGTTCCGCAGCTACACCCAGCCGCTCATCGTGCTGCTGGTGGTGCCCTTCGGCATCGTCGGCGCCGTGCTCGGCCATCTCTTTCATGCGATGCCACTCAGCAGCATGAGCGTCTGCGGCATGCTGGCGGTCACTGGTGTCATCGTCAACGACACCCTGGTGCTGGTGGATCGCATCAACCATTTGTACGCCGAGACGGGCGATCTGAAACACGCCGTGCAGGAGGGCGGTCGCAGTCGCTTCCGCGCGATCTTCCTGACCCAGATCACCACCTTTGTCGGCCTGATGCCGCTCATCTTCGAGTTCGGTTCCCTGATTGAAAACGCGCCGCCCGGCCTGAGCCACCTGCTGGTGCTGATCTTCGGCGACGACCGTGCCGCCCAAGCCACCAGTGCCCAGTTCCTGACACCGGTCTCCGTGGCCATGGGCTATGGCAGCCTGTTTGCCGCCGTCATCACCCTCTTCCTGGTGCCGCTCTGCTACCTGGCCGTCGCCGATGTCGGTCGCCTCTGGCACTGGATCTTCCCTGCGCGTCGTGTTGTCGCGCCTGAGCCGGTGGTTGCCTGACGACGCTTGCATTCGACGCTTTTTCCCGTGAACGAACACGCATGAGTTACGCCTTGTTGCAGGCCGCCCACCCCGACACCGCCATCGTTCTTGGCAGCGGCCTCGGTGCTGTCGTCGATGCCTTCGACGCGGAGCTGGAAGTTCCCTATGCCGAGGTGCCGGGTCTTTCGGCAGCCACCGTGCCCGGCCATGCGGGCCGGCTCGTGCTGGTGCGCGATGCCGCCGGCCGACGCCTGCTCTTCGCTCAGGGTCGACGGCATCTCTATGAGGGCCTGACGGCTGCCGAAGTCGCCGCCGGGGTGCGCGTGTTGCATGGCCTGGGGGTGCGTCGCCTCGTGCTCACCAACGCCGCCGGTTGCCTGAACCCGGCCTTCGCCGTGGGCGACCTGATGCTGATCAGTGATCACCTCAATTTGCAGGGCGATTCGCCCCTGCGCGGCGGGCCGCACTTTCACGACATGAGCGAGGTGTACGATGCCGCGTGGCGCAGGGCGTTTCACGAGGCCGCCGGCCGGCTGGGCCAGGCCTTGCGCGAGGGGGTTTATGCCGCCGTCCAGGGGCCGCAGTATGAAACGCCGGCGGAAGTGCGCATGCTCGGCCGGCTCGGTGCCGACGCGGTCGGCATGTCGACCGTGCCTGAGGCGATCCAGGCGCGGGCACTGGGCATGCAGGTTGCCGGGATATCGATGCTCACCAACTGGGCCGCCGGCCTGGCGCCGGGCAACCTGCATCACGATGAGGTGGTCGCGGTCGGTCGCGCCGCTTCCACCCGCCTGGCCGCGCTGCTGCAGGCGGTCTTATGACAGCCGGTTTTTGAAGTCCGCATAGCCGAAGCGGCGCACCACGCGCAGCTCGCCGCTGGCGGGATCATAGAGGTCGATGTCCGGGTGCGGCACGCCGTTGAAGGTGGTCGTCTTGACCATGGTGTAGTGCGCCATGTCGGTGAACACCAGTCGCTGACCGGGCTGCAGGGGCTCGGGGAAGCTGTACTCGCCGATGACATCACCGGCCAGGCAGGTGAGGCCGCCGAGGCGGTAGGCATGGGCGAATTCGCCGGGGCGCCCCGAGCCGAGGATGTGCGGTCGGTACGGCATCTCCAGGGTGTCCGGCATGTGGGCGCTCGCCGAGGTGTCGAGGATGGCGGTGGGCACATCGGTCGGCACCAGGTCGAGCACGGTGGCGACCAGATAACCCGTGTTAAGCGCCACGGCCTCGCCGGGCTCCAGGTAGACTTCCTTGCCCCAGCGTTCGCGGAAGCCGCGGATCAAACGCACCAACCGCTCCACATCATAGTCATTGCGGGTGATGTGATGGCCGCCGCCCATGTTGACCCAGCGCACCTGTTGCAGCAGGCGCGGGAAACGCGCTTCCACGGCGGCCAGGGTGCGTTCCAGGACGTCGGCGTCCTGCTCGCAGAGCGCGTGGAAGTGCAGGCCCTCCAGGCCGTCGAGGTCTTCGTTCTCAAGCGTCGCGGCGCGTGTGCCGAGACGGCAGCCGGGCGAGCAGGGGTCGTACAGGCTGACCTCGACCTCGCTGTGCTCGGGGTTGACGCGCAGCCCCGGGCTGGGGGCGTGCAGGCCGGCGGCGCGCGCAGCCTCAATCTGCGGGCGGAAACGCCGCCACTGCGCCGGCGAGTTGAAACTGATGTGGTCGGCGATCGGCAGCAACTGGGTCATTTCCGATTCCTTGAAGGCCGGCGCATAGACATGGACTTCGCGACCGAATTCCTCGCGGGCGAGCAGCGCCTCGTGCAGGCCGCTGGCGCAGCAGCCCTGCAGGTAACGCCGCACAAGCGGGAAGGTCGCATGCATGGCGAAACCCTTGAGGGCGAGCAGGATCTTGGCACCGGAGGCCTCCTGGACGCGCGCCAGTTTTTCCAGGTTTGCCTGCAGCAGGCCGAGGTCGACGACAAAGGCCGGCGTGTCGAGGCGGGTCAGGTCGAAGGCGGGCGGCGGCTGCTCGAAAACGTGGGGGGGCGTGAAGATCATGGCCTGCCCATAGAGAGATGCGCCGGAGTCGCCAGTGAAACCTTGCGCCAGTGCGGGCTTGCGTCCGGACCGTGTCCGGTGCTAAAACGCCAGCATGAGAGTGCCCCTCCTCCTGGCCGCCGCCCTGGCGGTTCTGTCTGCTCCGCTGTCCGCCCAGCAGGTGTCGCGCCAGTGGACCGACCTGCAGGGGCGCACGGTCGAGGCGGCCTTTGCCGGACTGGAGGGCGACAGCGTGCTGCTGCGCATGGGCAATGGTCAGACCGTGCCATTTCCGCTGGCCCGCCTGAGCGAAGCCGATCAGGCCTTCGCGCGCACCGCAGGCGGCGGTGGGGGTGCGCCGGCACCCGCGACCGACCCGGCGCGGCTGCCGATCGAGAAGCGCACCTGGCCGGGCACGGTGACGGTGCCGACGCGCTCGGTGGAGATCCGCGCCGTCGAGGAAAACGCCGCGGCACGCCGTTATGTCTATCAGTCGGAGGCCTTTGAGTTCACTTCCCAGGCCAAGCTGGCGGGCAGCGTCATGACCGAGGTGGCACGCACCTTCGAAGCCACGCGCGCCGTCGTCGACGCGTTGCCCTGGGGGGTGGTCTGCCGGCCGCCGGAGGATCTGCCGCGCTTTCTTGCGGCGCTGTATGAAACGCGCGAGGACTATGTGGCGGCCGGAGGTCCGGAACTGTCGGGAGGTGTTTACAACACGGCGGAAAAAACCTTCCGCATCCCCTTTGCCAGTCTCGGCCTGGAGAAGCGCGGTCAGACCTACTTCAAAAGCGACTTCTCCAGCGACACGCTCGTGCATGAGATCACCCACCAGATGATGCACGACTATCTGGCCTTCCTGCCCAAGTGGGTCATTGAAGGCACGGCCGAGTACGTCGAGATGCTGCCCTATCGCGCGGGCGTCTTCCGCGCGGATTCACACAAGACGGCGATGAAGGAGGCCATCGACAGCTGGGCCAAGTACGGTTTCCAGCCGGTGATCGAGAATCTGGAGGCGCATCTCACCCTGGGGCGCGACGCCTGGGATGCTGCCAGCTCCACGGCGGAGCGCATGCGCGAGATGTATCACAAGTCGCATCTGCTGGTGTATTACTTCTGCCACCTGGACGGCGACAAGACGGGCGCCCGCTTCCTGCGCTTCATGGAGGCGGTGCACGGTGAGGTCGCCGCCATGCGCGCCTTCTTCGCCGATCCGCGCGTCAAGCGCCTTGAGGGCGGTCGCTTCAGCTACCCGCGCGACCTGAAGCCGCCGCCCTTCAATGATGAGGCGGCCGTGCTCCGGCATGTGTCCCTGCTGGTTGATGAGCGGCCCTACAAAAAGCTCGCAGAGGAGATCGTTGCCGCCTATCGGACCATCGGCGTGCGGGTGCAGGTGCAGTGAAGGAACGGTGGCAAAAAGAAAATTTCCACGAGCGTCTTGCCACGTGCCAACGTATCGCCATGGTGAGTTTCAACACCCATGAGCGCCGTTTTTGACCCGATTTCGCGTTTTTACACCTCAACCATCGGCAAGAAAATTCTTGTCGCCCTGACCGGAGCCCTGCTGGCCCTCTTCGTCCTGGGGCACATGATCGGCAACCTGCTGGTCTTCGCCGGCCCCGAGGCGATCAACGAATACGGGCACCTGCTGCAGACCGCCCTGCACGGTGGCGGTGTCTGGATGGCCCGCCTTGGCCTGCTCACCGCGCTTGTCATCCACGTCGTCGCCACCATCCAGTTGACGCGCGCCAACCGCGCTGCCCGCCAGGACAAGTATGGCGTCGATGTCGCCAAGGTCTGCTCGCGCGCCTCGCGCACCATGATCTGGAGCGGCCTGACCGTGCTCGCCTTCATTGTCTTCCACCTGCTGCACTTCACCGTCCGCACCGGCTTTGGCTTCGACGGGCCGGCCTACAAGACCGACCTGCATGGCGAGACCGTTCACAACGTGTACAAGATGGTGATCGATGGCTTCTCCTCGGCACCGGTCTCAGCCTTCTACGTCCTCGCCATGGTCCTGCTCTGCAGCCACCTCGGTCATGGTGTCGCCAGCATCTTCCAGACGCTCGGACTCGCCACCCACAAGACCTGGCCGCTGTTCCAGAAGCTCGGCCGCGCCTTCGCCCTGCTCATCCTGGTCGGCAACTGTTCCATCCCGATCGCCATCCTGCTCTTCGGCTACGGACGCGGACTCCCGCCCCCTCCAGGCCTCCGATCCTTTCACGCCATGCCCCTCGACTCCAAGATCCCCTCCGGCCCGATGGCCCTCAAGTGGTCCAAGCACAAGCAGGACTCGAAGCTCATCAACCCGAAGAACAAGCGCAAGTACACGGTGATCGTCGTCGGCAGCGGACTGGCCGGCTCCGCAGCGGCCGCCACGCTCTCCGAGCTGGGTTACAAGGTGAAGTGCTTCTGCTTCCAGGACAGCCCGCGCCGCGCCCACTCGATTGCCGCCCAGGGCGGCATCAACGCCGCCAAGAACTACCAGAACGACGGCGACAGCGTGCACCGTCTTTTTTATGACACCGTCAAGGGCGGCGACTTTCGCGCCCGCGAGGCCAACGTCCACCGCCTCGCCGAGGAGAGCGTCAACATCATCGACCAGTGCGTCGCCCAGGGCGTGCCCTTCGCCCGCGAGTACGGCGGCGCGCTTGCCAACCGCTCCTTCGGCGGCGCCCAGGTCAGCCGCACGTTTTACGCCCGCGGCCAAACCGGCCAGCAACTCCTGCTCGGCGCCTATTCCGCCCTCAACAAGGAGATTGCCCGCGGCGGCGTGCAGATGTACACCCGTTGTGAGATGCTCGATGTGGTCGTCGTTGACGGCCACGCCAAGGGCATCATCACCCGCGACCTCGTCACCGGCAAGGTCGAGGCGCACGCCGGCGACACCGTGCTGCTCTGCACCGGCGGCTACGGCAACGTCTTTTACCTGTCGACCAACGCCATGGGGTGCAATGTCACCGCCACCTGGCGTGCCCACAAGAAGGGCGCCTTTTTCGCCAACCCCTGCTACACCCAGATCCATCCGACCTGCATCCCGGTCAGTGGTGAGTACCAGAGCAAGCTGACCCTGATGTCGGAGTCGCTGCGCAACGATGGCCGCGTCTGGGTGCCGAAGAAGGCCGCTGACTGCGGCAAGCTGCCCCATCAGATCCCGGAGGAGGATCGCGACTACTATCTCGAACGCAAGTACCCGAGCTTTGGCAACCTGGCACCGCGCGCCATCTCGTCGCGCGCG
>JAEYYS010000338.1 GCA_023428335.1 Verrucomicrobiota bacterium
CCCGCGAGACGCAGTGGTAATAAGCCGTGCCCGAGCACGCCCCGTCCGGAGCCTTGAGCCGCCTCTGTCGCATGGCACAAACAAACCGCAGAGCCGCAGAAGTCAATCGTTTTCTCAATAAAGGGACAGACACTTTATAAAAGTAGCATTTCCTCAACTTGGAGAGATACCTCTTGGAAACTGTCCCAATCCACGGAAGCCGGTGTCATCCCAGCTCAGGGTCCATGACCCTTGCCAGCCTTATTCCTTGCCCAGGGCCTCATCGAGGTTAAGGACGAGCTGGGCCAGGGCAGTGAAGGCGGCGTGGTTGGTGGCGTCGAGTTGGGGGTCGCGGAGGGATTCGCCGACGGCGAGCAGTTCCTTGGCCGCGGCGGGATCGGCGCGGAACTGGGCGTGCAGGCGGTCGAGGCGCTGCTGCAGGAGGTCGGCCTCGGCGACCGAGGGGCTGCGGAAAAGCACGCGGCGGTAGAGTTCCTCCAACCGGGCGCGGTCCGCGCTGCCGGCCTGCAGGACGCGCTGGGCGAGGGCGCGGGCGGCCTCGACGTAGCCGGTTTCATTGAGGGTGGTCAGGGCGTGCAGCGGCGTGTTGGTGCGCTTGAGCTTGACCTCGCAGACCTGACGCGCGGCGTTGTCGAACAGCATGGTTGGTCCGGCGATGCGCCGCCAGTAGGTGTACAGGGTGCGCCGGTACAGGGCTTCGCCATGGTCCTGCACATAGCTCTTTTTGCCAAAGGTGGCCTCCTCCCAGATGCCCTCGGGCTGGTAGGGTTTGACCGCCGGTCCGCCCTGGGTCGGGCTCAGCAAACCGGCAGCGGCCAAGGCGACATCGCGCAGCATCCAGGACGGCAGGCGGTGGCGCGGCCCACGCGCGAGCAGACGGTTTTCCGGATCGCGCTCGACCAGCTCGGGCGTGACCTTGGAGCTCTGCCGGTAGGTGCGACTCGTCACCAGCAAGCGCAGCAGGTGCTTCACATCCCAGCCGCTGTCCATGAACTCGACTGCCAGCCAGTCGAGCAGTTCCGGGTGACTGGGTTTTTCGCCCTGCAGGCCGAAGTCCTCGACGCTCTTGACCAGGCCGGTGCCGAACAGGGCCTGCCAGAAGCGGTTCACCGTCACGCGCGCGGTGAGCGGATTGCGTCGGTCCACCAGCCAGCGGGCGAGATCGAGTCGGTTGGCCCGGGCGCCCGCGGTCGCGGCCTGCCCGGCCAGGGCCGCCGGCATGGCACCGATCACCTTGACCGGCGTCGGCTTGTCGTAGGCGCCCTTGTCGAGGATGAAGGTGTCGCGCAAATCCTTGACCTGATCCATGATCATCACGCGAGTGACATTGGCCTGGGCGGCGTCGCGGGCGCGCACGGCGGCCAGGTGCTTCTTCAGCACGCTGACATAGGCCGGATCGGCACCATCGGTCTCGAAGTAGCCGATCGCCTCCAGGATGGCATCGACACCGCGCTGGGCCGGCGTGCGCGCAGCGAGGGTGGCCGAGAGGTTACCCGGCAGTTTGCCGGCGGCCGACTCGGTCAGCGGCGCGCCTTCCGGGCGCGGGAACTTGCGCTTCTCAAAGGCCTCGACCTCGGCGACGACCGCAGCCAGCCGGTTGCGCGCCTGCTCGACCCGGGCCGTCTCGGCCGGGGTGGAAAAATCCAGGGCCGGTGCCGCCTGTCCCCCGCGACCTGCCCCGGTTTCCGACATCTGGTTGAAGATGTCGTAGAGGGCGAAGTAATCGCGCTGGGCGAGCGGGTCGTACTTGTGGTCGTGGCAGCGGCAGCAGTTGAAGGTGGCAGCCAGCCAGATCGTCGCGGTGGTCTCAACGCGATCGAAGACGTTCTCCACCCGTGTTTCCTCGGCGATGCGGCCGCCCTCGCCATTGTGCATGTGGTTGCGATGGAAACCCGAGGCGAGCTGCTGCGCGCGTGTGGCCCCCGGCAGCAGGTCGCCGGCGAGTTGCTCGACGGTGAACTGATCGTAGGGCTGGTTGGCGTTGATGGCGTCGACCACCCAGTCGCGCCAGGGCCACATGGTGCGCTCGGGATCGCCCTGGTAGCCGTTGGTGTCGGCGTAGCGCGCGGCATCGAGCCAGTCCCAGGCCCAGCGTTCGCCGAAAGCCGGGCTGGCGAACAGGCGATCGACCACCGTTTCCAGCTCCACCCTGGCGCCGGGCTGCAAGCTGTGGGCGACCGGTGGCAGGCCGGTGAGATCGAGCGACAACCGGCGCACAAGAACATCGGTCGGCGCCTCGGGCGCCAGGGTCAGGCCCTCGCGCTGGAGTCGCGCGGCAACAAAGGCATCGATGGGATGTCGCCCCGTCTCGGCGGGCACGACCGGCAGAGGCGGGCGCACCGGCGGTTCATAGGCCCAGTGCCGGCCCCAGACCGCGCCTTCGGCGACCCAGCGCTGGAGCAGTTCCTTCTGCGGTGCGGTGAGCTGGCGCAGCGCCTTCGGGGGCGGCATGACCTCGTCGCGATCCTGGCTGAGGATGCGGGCGATGACCTCGCTCGCCTCCGGCTTGCCGGGCACCAGGGCGACCGCGCCGCTTTCGCCCTCGCCATAGGCCGAGGCCTGGACATCTAGGCGCAGGCCGCCCTTGCGTCCCGCCTCATCGGGACCATGACAGGCAAAGCAGGTGTCGGACAGGATCGGCAGGATGTCGCGCGCGAAAGCCACCGGCTCGGCCGCGCCGGCGGCGGCGGGCAGGAGCAGGGCAATCCAACAGCGGGCGAAACGGAGCATGGGTGGAATACGTCGGCAGCGGGCTGGAATATCCGGCCGCCGGGATGGGGGATCACCTCACAGATCCAGCACCTGATCCATGCGCCGGGCGACATCGGCGAGGTAGGCCCAGTCGCCGCCGCGAACCTCGGCGGCGGCCCAACCGGTGAAGCCGATCTTGGCCAGTTCCGCGCGCACCGCCGGCCACTGGATGCTGCCCTCGCCGAGCGGCACGTCGAAGCCCTTGCGCATGCCCTCGTTCATCGCCTTGGCCAGGTCGTATTCCTTGACGTCGAGTTTTTGGGCGCGCTTGCCGACCACTTCCACCCAGTGCTCGGCGACACCCCAGCGCATCTGGTTGCCGATGTCGAGGTGGACCTGCACCCAGGGGCTGCCGACCTCGTCGATGAAGCGAGCCATGTCGAAGGCGCTGATCAGGAAGGTGGCCCAGACATTTTCGACGAGGATTTTGACGCCGTGCTTTTCCGCGACGGGGGCCGCCGCCTGCAGGCGCTCGCGCGCGGCCTGCCACTGCGCCGCCAGCGGGGCCTTGAGATCGTAGTTGAGCACCACCAGCATCGAATCGCCGCCAAGCCGGCGGGTCAGTTCCAAGCCCGGCTCCAGGGTGTCGGCGCGCGCGCCGACCGTGCCATCGATCACCAAACCACTGGCCTTGCTGGCAGCGATCCACTCCTGCTCGCGGTCGGCCGGCACATGGCTGAGGCTCGGCTCCACGCCCTCGAAGCCGCACTCACGCAGTTTCTGGAAGCAGTCGAGCAGCGGCAGCTTTTTCGCTTCCGTCACCATGCCCCACTTGAGCGACTTGCGGATTTTGCCGGTGAACTGGCCGGCGCGGGCGGGCGGGGTGGGCAGCAGGGCGGAACCGAGGGCGAGGGCGGACGTGTGCAGGAGGGAGCGACGACTGGGCATGCCGGTAAAACGCCGGGCCGCCCCCTGCCCTTCCTTCGGTTTGCAAGTCGACGTGCCTGTGCGCTGGCCTCAGGGCGGCGGTGCGTCGGCCGGATTGAGGCCGGCGACCAGGCGCTGGATGCCATCGCGCGCGAACTCGCTTGGTGGGTAGAGTCGGCGCGCCTTCAGGTACCAAGCGAGGGCCGATCCGGTCTGCTTGCGCTGCTCGTGCTGCTTGGCCTTCTCGATGGCACTGACGTACTCACTGGCCTTGACGCTGAGTTCGGAGCGCAGGCGGGTGATCTCAGCGTCCTCGGGGAAGTGCTGATATTCCTTCTCGACCTGTTCCCAGGCGCCGTAGGGGTTGCTGGCGGCGAGCTGACCGGCGCCATGGACCACCATGTTGACGCGGTTCATGTCGATGAGGACCTTCTTGATCTGCTCCTGGCGGGTTGGATCGTTGATGGCGGCGGCGAGGAAGCGGCCCTGGTCGTTGAAGATCTGGCGGAAGTTGCGCTGGCTGAGCAGGCGATCGAGGTCGAGCAGGGCCTGGGCCTGGATGTCGCTATTCTGACCGACCATGTTCGACAGTTCGCGCAGCTTCGGATTGGTCGGCCAGATTTCCGCCGCGCCCTTGAGCTCGCTGGCATAGGTGGCCTGGTCGCCCTTGAGGATGGCGGCCTTGGCGGCGGTGAGGCGCATGTCGCAGAGGGCGCGCGCCGTCTCGATGGCGGCCTGCGGTTTCGAGAAATCGAAGTCCTTGGACGCGGCGCGCAGTTTGGTGACGAGTTCCTCGGCGAGGCCAAAATCCTTCATCTCCAGGGCGTTGATGAGCTGGTTGCCATCGCGCACGTAGTCGAGCACCTTGAGCTTGGTCGCCATCGGCAGGCGACGAATCCGCGGCAAGTATTCGCCGATGGCGTAGGCCTCCATGAGGCGGCGGCTGGCGCTGTCGAAATCCTGGCGCAGCACGAGCTGTTCGAAGGCGACCACGGCCTCATCGACGCCACGGATGGCTTCGGCGGCAAAGCCGTCGATCAGGCTCACCGTCGGCGGCACGCCCATGCCAGCGGAGAACATCTTTTTCAGGTCCGAATTGTCGTCGAGCTGCAGCACGCTGTCGCCATCGCGGAACATGTGCGGGTAGAGGCGGCAGGCGATGATGGCGTGCTCAAAGCGGCGCTGCATGAAGAGCTGGACCATGAGCGCCTGAAACTGGGTCTTGCTGGTGACCTCTGAGAGGCCGATGGCCGTCTCGTTGAGCTTCATGCGCGCCTCGATCTCAGCGATGTTCTTGATGTAGCCGGAGACGCGACCGACCGTCATCGTGTTGGTCTGCTGCTGCTGGACGGCCTGCTGGCGACCCGTGCCGGCAGCGCCGCCCTTGGTGGAGCCGCCCGTGGTGTTGGGTGCCAGCGGTGCGTTGTTGAGGCCCTGCTCGGCGTTCCATTCGAGGTCCTTGCGGCGCTTGAGCATGGCGTCGTTGGCGGAGCGCAGGTTGGTGACTTTTTTCTGCGCGAGCCAAACGTCCCAGACGCCGTTGGCGATGGTGTTGCAGATGCCGCCATCGATCGGAAAGGCACCGGCCTCGGGCAGCAGGGCGAAGGCGCGCGAGATGTCGGCGCCGCCCTGGCGGGTGGGGGCCAGCAACTGGATGATCTGGGCGATGAGATCGCGATAGGCTTGGTCGTCGGCGCTGTCGGCTTCCGGCGTGGCGAGGTAGATTTCAAACTTCGCGCGGGCGAGGCGGTTGTTGGTGAGGTTCCACATCTTGCCGTCCCAGCTCACCGTCTCGCTGCCGGGATCGACGTGGGGCACGAGGCCGCCGAACATGCCGCCCTGATGAGAGTTCTGGCTGCTCTGAGCACCGGACGAGCCGCCGGAACTGGCCTGGGCGGCGGGCGCGGGACTGGCAGCGGGCGCGGTCGGGGCTGGCAGGACCTGGGCAAAAAGGCCGCCCGACAGCAGGCAGGAGGCGGCGAAAAGCGGGGCTTTCATGGCGATCAGGCTTTGGTGAGTTGCAGGACTTCGAGCACGCCGGTTTCCAACACCCGGACCTTGAAATGGTAACGCTGGCCACGCTGAATGTTGACCTCCAGGCTCGGCGGCACCCAGACGGGCGCATGACTGCCCGCCTCACCGACCTGGACACTAAACAGGCGGCCGTCGGCGGCCTTCCAGTTGTCGAGGCGGTCATCGACAGCGCCTTCAAGGCGGTAGACGTTGCCGCTGAGGGCGGTCGAGCTCTCCAGGTACTCCTCCATGCTCAGCGGTGTCAGTCCGGCCAGCGGATCGCCACCGCGGTTGATCAGGGCGTAGCCGCCGGCGAGGGCGCCGGCGAGCAGGGCCAGCAAAGCGATGAGGTGCGCGGGTTTGAGTCCGGATTGGGCGCGTCGAGCCATGAAGGGCAGTCTAACGGCGCCGGCCGCGGGCGGCAAGGGCGGGAATCGGCCGACACAAGCCTAAGAAGGCGATGGACAAAAAGACTCGTCCCGGGTTTGATGCGACAATGGCGCTAACCCTCGATGAAATCCTGCAAGCCGCGGACACTCACCAGGCAACGGATGTGTTTCTCATGGAGGGCGAGGTGCCGCGCATGAAGATCCACGAGCAGCTCATGCTGCTTGGCGATGCACCACTGGCGCAGGACGCGGCGGCTTCGGTCTGGCGCAGCTGCGGCGCCGATCCGGCGACGGTGGGCGACCTCGACTCCAGTCTGGTTTCGGCCAACCGGACACGCTACCGGATCAACCTGCACAAGGCGCTCGGCCGTCTCGGCGTGGTCATGCGCCGGATCCGTTCCGAGCCCCCGGTGCTTGCCGAACTCGGCGTGCCGGCCGACCTGCTGACGCGCTGGGTGACACGCCAGCGCGGCTTGATCCTCATCACGGGACCGACCGGCATGGGCAAGAGCACAACGCTGGCGGCGCTGCTGCAGTGGCTCAACGAGCACACCGCGCGTCACATCGTCACCATTGAGGACCCCGTCGAATTCATCTTCGCCAACCAGGGCTGCATGTTCACCCAGCGCGAGGTTGGGCGCGACACCGCCTCGTATGCGCGCGGCGTGCGCGGTGCCATGCGCCAATCGCCCGACATCATCCTGGTCGGCGAGATTCGCGACCTGGAAACCGCGCTGGCGACCCTGCAGGCGAGCGAAACCGGCCACCTGGTGCTGGCGTCGATCCACAGCGACAGTGTGGTCGACGCGGTCGACCGCGTTGCCCACCTGTTCCCGCCCGAGCAATCGGCCCTGGGCCTGTATCTGCTTGCGCACCAGCTTGTCGGCGTGTTCTGCCAGAAGCTCATCCCGCGCACCGGCGGCGGCGTGCACCTGATCGCCGAGCATTTCGAGAACGTCGGCGCCCTGCGGCCCTGGATTGCCGGGCAGCAGATGGACAAGGTGCGCGAGTACATGCAGCGCGGCAATGACCCGAACTGCCGAACCTTCCTCCACGAACTGGTGAGTGCCTGTGCTTCCGGCCTGATCAGCGAGGAGGAAGCCATTCTCACCAGCGGCAACGAAGCCGAGTTTCGCCGTGCTGCACGCGGCATCAGCTGAATTTCCTTCCCATGCATCAATACGATCTTGTCGAATACCTCGTCATGGCCGTCCAGGCCGGCGCCTCGGACCTTCACCTTTCCCCGGACGCCGCGCCGACGATGCGGCTGCATGGGCGGATGACCCC
>JAEYYS010000347.1 GCA_023428335.1 Verrucomicrobiota bacterium
CGGCCCGTTCTTATTCAACCCCAAATCGGCCGGCTTTCTGTCTTGCGCCCCTGCCTTCACGGTCCGGGTGGCCCGGGCACGGCGGATTGCCGATGTTTTTTGCTTGCTGAAATAACGCGCATGCATGATGGCCCCATCCGCGCCCCCACGTCGTGACTGCAAGTCTTTCGAGTTTATCCAACCTGCTGGACAACCATGCCGCCAAACTGCTGCAGGAAGGCCGGCTGGAGGAGGCCTTGCGCGCCGCCACCACCGCTCTCGGCGGCCTGCGCGAGGCGGTCGAACTCGATCCGGGTGCACTGCCCGACCTGTTTTCCGGCCTGCACCTGCTCGCCGAAATCCAGCGTGAATTGGGCGATGCCGCCGGTGCCGAGGCTGCCTGTGGCGAGGCCCTGGAAATCGCCGCCCGCAGCGAGGCCGTGCCACGCGCGGAAGTCGCCCGCGTGCGCACCCAGCTCGCCACCCTGCTCGATTTCAGCCAGCGCGAGGCAGAGGCCGCCCCGCTCTATGAGCAGGCCATCGCCGATTACGAGGCCTTGACGCCGCCCGACGAGGAGACGGCCGCCCAGTTGCGCAACAACCTGGCGATGATCTACAAGGGCCTCGGTCGCTACGCCCTCGCCGAGCAGCATAACCTGCGCGCCCTGGAGACGCTCTAAGCGCGCCGCGGCCGTGGCTCGGAGGACGTCGGCTCGATTTACAACAACCTCGGCAGCCTGTACTACGCCGCCGGTTTTCCGAACCAGGCCGCCGAAATGTTCGGCGAGGCCCTCGCCATCCGCCGCCAGTTGCTCGGTCCGGATCACCCGGATGTCGGCCAGTCCTACGGCAACCTCGCCACCGCCTGCCACGCGCTCGCCGACGATGCCGCCGCCCTCGGTCACTTCGAGCAGAGCCTGCGCATCCTGGAACTGCACGTGCACGACGATCCGGCCAGCTTTGAGGCGGTCGCCCTCGACTGCCTCGCCCTGCTCGGCCGCCTCGGCGAGGAGCGCAAGGCCGCCGCCCTGCGCAAGCGCCTCGACAAGGCCCTCGGCCGCCCCTGAGCGATTTTCGCTGCAAGTACTGTGCCGGCGCCGTAAGGCTCTGCCATGAACCTGCTCCGCCCGCTGCTCCTGCTCGTCGTCCTCGCCGCCGGTTGCGCGCGCCGCGACGTGCTCGTGGTCGGCATGGATGCCACCTACCCGCCCTTCGAGTTTGTCGATGAACAGGGCCGCCTCACCGGCGTCAGCACCGCCATCGGCGAGGCCGTGGCGCGCGAGCTGGGCAAGCCGGTGGAGTTCAAAAACCTCGCCTTCGACGGCCTGATCCCGGCCCTGCAGACCGGTCGCATCGACCTCATCATCTCCTCACTCACCGCCAACGACCAGCGCCGTGAGCAGATCGACTTCTCCGATCCCTACGTGAAGACCGGCCTGGCCGTGCTGGTCGCCAAGGACTCGCCCGTGCAGGCCACCGCCGACCTGCGCGCGCCCGGCCGCCGCCTGGCGGTGCGCCTCGCCACCACCGGCGAGCAGTGGTGCCGCCAGGAACTGCCGCAGGCGCAGTTGGTCGCCCTCGACACGGATGCCGCCTGCGTGCTCGAGGTCGTCAACGGCCGGGTCGACGCCTGGGTCTACGACCAGATCTCGGTGATGAACTACCATGCCCAGCATCCCGAGCGCACCCGCGCCCTGCTCGCCCCGCTGCGCGAGGAGGCCTGGGCGGTCGGCCTCAAGAAGGGCCGCGACGACCTGCGCGAGGCGGTCAACCGCGCCTTGGCGCGCCTGCGCCGGGAGGGCGAGTTCGAACGGCTGGCCGAGCGCTACCTGAAGCGCGAGCGCGAATTCATGCGCGCCCAGGGCCTGCCCTTTGTCTTCGAGTGAGGCACGCATCGGATGGCAAGTTCCGCTTGCGTCCAGGCGTTGGTTTCGGGCATCCTTGTCATCTTATGGAATCCAACCCCGCCCCCGCCACGTCGCGCCGCGACTTCCTCAAAACCACCGGCAAGACCGTCGCCGGCCTGTCCGCCCTTTCCGGCATCCACATCCCCTACGTGCACGCCCAGGGCGATGACACCATCAACGTCGCCCTCGTCGGCTGCGGCGGCCGCGGCACCGGTGCCTCCAGCAACGCCATGGGCGTCAAGCAGCGCACCCGCCTGATCGCCATGGCGGACGTCCAGGAAAACCGCCTCGAAGCCAGCTTCCAGGGCCTCAGCAACAAGCACCCCGACCGCTTCTCGGTCTCGGCCGACGCCAAGTTCATCGGCTTCGACGCCTACAAGCAGGCCATCGACATGCTCAAGCCGGGCGACGTCGTCGTGCTCGCCACGCCGCCCGCCTTCCGCTGGGTGCAGTTCAAGTACGCCATCGAGAAGGGCGTCAACGTCTTCATGGAAAAGCCGATCTGCGTCGATGCCCCCAGCGGCAAGCGCATGCTCGAGCTCGGCAAGCAGGCCGATGCCAAGGGCCTCAAGGTCGGTGTCGGCCTCATGTGCCGTCACTGCCGCGTCCGCGGCGAACTCTTCGACCGCATCCAGCAGGGTGAGATCGGCGACATCATCCTCGGCCGCGCCTACCGCCTGCAGGGCCCGGTCGGCACCTGCTTCACCCAGCCGCGCAACCCCGAGACCGATCCCAGCGAGCTGATCTACCAGATCAAGAACTTCCACTCCTTCCTCTGGGCCAGCGGCGGCGCCTTCAGCGATTTCAACATCCACAACATCGATGAGATCTGCTGGATGAAGAACGACTTCCCGATCGAGGCCAAGGCCACCGGCGGCCGCACCGACCGCGGCGATTACGTCGACCAGAACTTCGATCACTACAGCGTCGAGTACACCTTCCGCGATGGCAGCAAGTTCTGGCTCGAAGGCCGCAACGCCATGAAGACCCACAACGAGTTCGCCAGCTACGTGCACGGCACCAAGGGCATGGCCGTGGTCTCCACCGCCGGTCACTTCCCTTCGAAGGCGATGACCTTCAAGGGCCAGAACAAGGATCCGAAGAACCTCATCTGGCGCGGCAAACAGCCCGAGCCGAACCCCTACGACCTCGAGTGGCAGGACCTCATCGACGCCATTGTCAACGGCAAGCCCTACAGCGAGGTCGAGCGCGGCGCCATGGCCAGCCTCGTCACCGTCATGGGCCGCATGTCCGCCCACAACGGCCAGGCCGTCACCTTCGACCAGCTCATGGCCCACGACCATGAGTTCGCGCCGGATGTCGACAAACTCACCCTCGACGGCCCGGCCCCGCTCAAGGCCGATGCCAACGGCAAGTACCCGATCCCGTATCCGGGTCGCCACGGCATGTACGAGTACGTCGTCGCCTGATCCCGGCCTTCACCGCCCCGGCTTCCTCACAGGAGGCAGCCGGGGCGACAACGGGAAGGACCGCCGCTCCGGCAACCGCGGCTTCCTCCGTGCGAGATGCATGGCATCTGGCATCAGCGTCCGATAAGCGTCCCATCAGCGGTTCCAAAGCCGGTATTGAGAACCACGAAGGGCAGGAAAAAAGACGCCAAGCATTTGGGGTCCACGACGATGAGGCCGTCAACGACTCTGGGTTTGCTCGTTTAGGCTGGACACGAAGCGATCCAAACCTTCAAAATGCCTGCATGAGAATTGTGGCTGAAGCGCTGGCGGCGGAGTCAAGCGCGGCACATTTGTCAAGCAGTTGCACACTGACCCCATTCCCCAAACCTTCAAAATGTCTGCATGAGAATTGTGGCTGAAGCGCTGGCGATGGAGAGGTGGAGCACGGCACATTTGTCAAGCAGTTGCACACTGACCCCATTTCCTCGGAGAAGCTGATTGATGAACGCCTTAAATAACAACGTTGTGCTCTTTGCTGTGGGGCTGTGGGCCGCCATCTCTACTTTAGCGTTTGGCTCAGCAGATGGTGATCAAGCTATCAGGATAGCCGTGGCTGAAGCCAAATCTGCACGAATCTTGGATGCTTCTGTGATTGAAGTGTCTCATTCGGTCAAAGCCCGCATCAGCTTTTATGAGGTCACGAAACCGTTTGCGGAACTCGACAAAAACATGGCTGCAATGCTTCGGTCGCAGATAGTTGCAGGCAAGTATGATGAGAATGACCCGTTGCTTGGTCGGCCTTCAGCGTGGTTTATCGTTAACGGTCTTTCAGACAAGGGATCGGTGATGCTTGCACTAGGCGAGGAAGATGTCATTTTCTATCGCGGGTGTTCATCGTTCACAACCACGGCATATCAAAACGATGACCGTGTGTTCGGTGATGGAAATGCACGAGATGCCAAGCTCTGGAAAGCACTCTCGGAGTTGGCTGCTTCAGTTCAGAACCCCAAGTCAAAGTGACCGTGGATTGATCGGGGAACGGGGTCAGGCGACATGAAACGTTGAAGGCCAAGCGTTTTTGCCAGCTTCCAGGGCTAAAACGAGATTTGCTACCATGGCGATGCCATGAGCACCCCACCCCACACCCCTGCACTTGGGAAACGGGGTCAGTGTGCAACTGCTTGACAAAAAGCCGCTCGCACTAATTCCGTCAGCATGGATCGCAGCATGTGCAAGAAGGTGTCGGAATGCGATTTGGGCCGTTGCGTCTGAAGTCGTGGGGAAACGGGGTCAAGGCGACATGAAACACTGAAGGCCCATCGTTTTTGCCAGCTTCCAGGGCGGAACGAGATTGGCCACCCTGGTGATGCCCTGAGCAACCCACCCTTTCCGCATTCGCCATTGGACATGGGTTCCCAGTCGTTCTCCATTCCCTCCATGCCTTTCCGCACCGTCGAACTCTCCGATCCCGCCCTGACACCCCCGGGCGTGCATTTTGTCACGGTGAAATCCTCGGCGCTGCGACGGCGTGCCGATCTGTGCGTGTTTGCACCGCCGGGACACGGGGTCGAGCGACTGCCGCTGGTGATCCTTCTGCACGGGGTCTATGGCAGTCACTGGGCCTGGCTGTTCAAGGGCGGCGCACATCGGGTGCTGGAGCGGCTCATCCGCGGTGAAGGCCTGCCGGCGATGGCCTTGGCCATGCCCTCGGACGGGCTCTGGGGCGATGGCAGCGGCTACCTGCATCATGACGGCGCGGACCACGGTCGTTGGATCGTCGACGAGGTGCCCGAAGCCGCGGCGCTCGCCGAACCGGCCGTGCGTGGCGCGCCCTGTTTTCTGGCGGGTTTGTCAATGGGCGGTTACGGCACCCTGCGCCTCGGTGCCCTGCACGCCGACCGCTTTGCCGGCCTGAGCGCCCACAGCAGCGTCACCGACGCCGAGCGCATGCGCGGGTTTGTCGAGGAGGATCCAGACAGTTGGTCGCTGCGCGAAACCGCGCCGCTGGCCGTGCTCGATTGCCTGCGGGCAAACGCCGAGCGCCTGCCGCCGCTGCGCTTCGACTGTGGCACCGAGGATGTGCTGATCAAGGACAACCGCGCCCTGCATGCCGGCCTGCTGGCCGCGGGTATCGCCCATGAGTATGCCGAGTTCCCCGGCGGTCACACCTGGGAGTACTGGCATGAGCACCTGGCCGACAGCCTGCGCTTCTTTGGCCGGATCCTCGCCAGCTAGGGGCTGGAGATGGCAGATCTCAGATTTCAAATTTCAGAGGGGGCGGCGGGCTGTGTGGCGGGTGCCCCACGGCGACACTTTTCCGGATGAAAGCCGCCCGGGCCGACGTTAGGGACGGCGCATGAAAGTCGCGCTTTTCTTTTCCAGCCTGCTCGCCCTCGGCACCGCGGTGGCGGCGCCGCCGAACGTTCTGTTCATCTGTGTCGATGACCTCAAGCCCGTGCTTGGTTGCTACGGCGACCCCATTGCGAAGACGCCGAACATCGACCGGCTCGCCGGACGCGGGGTGCGCTTTGACGCCGCCTACTGCAACCAGGCGGTTTGCTCGCCCTCGCGCAACGCCCTGATGACCAGCCTGCGGCCGCAGACCCTGGGCATCTACGAGCTGAGCACGAACTTCCGCAAGGCCGCCCCCGAGGCGGTCACCGTCGCCCAGCACTTCAAGGCGCAGGGCTATCTCACCGAGGCCTTGGGTAAGATCTTCCATCGCGGCCACGGCAACATCGAGGACGCCGCCTCCTGGAGCGTGCCGCACTGGAATCCCAAGGCCGAAACCTATGCGCTGGCCGAGAGCAAGGCCAACCTGCGTGAGGGTCGCAACGGCGCGCGCGGCCCGGCCACGGAACTCGCCGACGTCGACGACGCCTTCTACGCCGACGGCCTGCTCGCGCGCGAGGCGGCGCGACGCCTCGAAGCGGCGGCGGCCAAACCCGACCAGCCGTTTTTCCTCGCCGTCGGTTTCATTCGGCCGCACCTGCCGTTTGTCGCTCCGAAGAAGTACTGGGACCTCTACGATCCCTCCAGCCTGCCCATGCCCCAGGTGACCGAGCCGCCCGCGGGTGCGCCGGCCTACGCCGGCCAGTTCGGCGGTGAGCTGCGCCAGTACAACGACATGCCTGCGCAGGGCGACCTCGATCCGGAAGCGACGCGCCGGCTCATCCACGGTTATTATGCCGCCACCAGCTACATGGACGCCCAGGTCGGTCTCGTGCTCGGTGCGCTGGCGCGTCACGGGCTGGCCGACAACACCATCGTCATGCTCTGGGGCGACCATGGCTGGCACCTCGGCGATCACCGCTTCTGGTGCAAGCACACCAACTACGAGCAGGCCGCGCGCATCCCGCTGCTGCTCGCCGGACCCGGCATCGCCAAGGGGGCGACCACTCCGGCGCTGGTGGAGACGGTCGACCTCTACCCGACCCTGACCGAACTGGCCGGACTTCCCGCCCGCGCCGGCTTGGATGGCGTCAGCTTCGCGCCCGTGCTCAAGGAGCCGACGAAACCGGCGCGCGACAGCGTCATCCATGTCTATCCGCGCGATGGCCGGATGGGTCGCGCCATCCGCACCGAGCGGTACCGCTTGGTCGAGTGGAAAAAGATCGGCGCACCGGCGGACACGGCCGAACTGGAGCTGTACGACTACCAGACCGATCCCCTGGAGACCCGCAACCTGGCCAACGAACAACCGGAGGTGGTTGCCCGACTGCGCGCCATCCTCGCCCAGCATCCCGAGGCGAAACCGCAGCTCCGCGTCGCCAACAGCGACAAGGCCGGCAAGGCCAAAGGCAAAAAGGCCGGCAGCGGCAAGAAGGCCGCCGCCTCCAAAAAACCCGCCGCATGACCACCGCCCTCATCGTTGCCGCCGGCAGCAGTCGCCGGATGGGTTTCAACAAGCTGCTCGCGCCGCTCGCCGGTGTGCCGGTGCTGCGCCGCACGCTCGCCGCCTTCCAGGCCTGCGCGGGCATCGACGCCATCCTGGTGGTCGCTGGCGACGAAGCCGCCGCCGCCGTGCGCAGCTGGCAGGCCGAGGGTGGGATCGACAAACTGCAGGCGATCCTGCCCGGCGGGGCGGAACGGCATTTGTCAGTCTGGGAAGGC
>JAEYYS010000414.1 GCA_023428335.1 Verrucomicrobiota bacterium
CCCAGCCGCTCTTGAGCGCTCTGGCTTTCACTTTCAAGGCCGCTCCTGTTTCGGTGGCGGACGAGAAGACTAGCAGGCCCCCCACTTCCCGCAACTGCTTTTTGCCTCTTTTCTCACTTTTTTCTCCGGCCCCGCCTCCCGAAACCCCAAAAAACAGCCCTCCACGGCCCCCAAAGCCTGCACCCGAACAGCCGCCGCCCCGCAAAACGACCTGCCGCCGCCTAACTTTCTTTGCCGGGCCGCCTAACCAGTCGCCAAAGCAGCCAGCCGAGCAGGTGCACGGCGCCGAGGGCGCCCAGCAGCTGGGTCAGGCTCTGCGCCAGGCTGCCCTTGCCCAGGCCGCTGCCGACCAGGGTGAAGGCGACATTGAGCGGCAGGTAGCCGAGCAGGGTGCCGAACCAAAAGGCGCGGTGGCTGACTGCCGTCACGCCGAGCAGGACGTTGATGAGCACGCCGGGCAACATGAGCTGGCGCGCCCAGAAGATGCGCAGCACCGACGGCTGCTCCAGCAAGCGGCCGAGCCAGGGCAGGTTGGCGGCACGGGCCAGCACGGCGCGGCGGGCGCCGGTGCGGGCGAGCAGGAAGACGCCATACGAGCCGGCCGCGGTGCCGAACCAGGAGAGGGGCAGGCCGGCGGCAAAACCGAAGAGCAGACCGCCGGCGGCGCAGAGCGGCAGCCGCGGCAATCCACTGAGCACACCGAGGACACAGGCGGCGGCGAAAACCGCACGCCCGGTCCAGCCATGGCCGCGCAGCCAGTCCTTGGCCTGCTGGATGTCAGCAATCCAGGCGCCGAGCGGCGTGAAGTGGGAAACCGCCAGCAGCAGGGCCACCCCCAGCACCAGCCCGCCGACCCGGCGGTTTTCCCGACGGATGGACTGAGCGGTCGCCTCGGCCAAAGCCGACTCGGGCGCGCCGTCAGGCGAGGGCGGCGGCAGGCTCGGGTTCATAGCGGTCTTGCTAGGAGGGCATCCGTGACGGCGCAAGGGGCGCAGGGCAACATCCTTGCCACCGGTTCATTCAAGCCAGAAACTTGCCCGGGTTCAAGATACCACGCGGATCCAGCGCCTGCTTGAGCCGGTCATGCAGGGAGCGCGCGCCCGCAGGCACGGCGTCGGCAAACCAGCGCCTTTTGGCAATGCCGACCCCGTGTTCGCCGGTGATGGCGCCGCCCCAGGCGATGACCTGGTGAAACAGGCGATCGAGCGCCGCCTCGGCGCGCTCCCGCACTTCCGGTTCGTCCATGGTCGGCACCATGATGTTGACGTGAATGTTGCCGTCGCCGGCGTGACCGAAACTGGCGACCGCAAAACCGGACTCGGCCTGCAGGGTCTCGGCGAAGTCGACCAGGTCGACCAGCCGGCTGCGCGGCACGACGATGTCCTCGTTGAGCTTGACCAGACCGGTGTGGCGCAGGCTGTAGCTGAATTCGCGGCGCAGCTGCCAGAAGCGCTCGCAGGCAGCCTCGCCAACGGCTTCCTCCAGGCAGATGCAGCCGAGGCCGCGCACCAGCCCGGCCAGCGCCGCCAGTTCGCCGCGCACCGAGGCGTCATGGCCGTCGATCTCGACGAGCAGGTGGGCATCGCCCTGCGGGGTCACCGACTCGCCTAGGTAGGCGCGGGCGGCGCGCAGGGTGAATTTGTCGGCAATCTCGAGCGCGCTGGGCAGGTAACCCGCGTCGAGGATGCGGCCGACCGCGTTGGCGGCCTCGGCAAAGCTGTTGAAACCGGCCGAGAGCATGGCGCGCATCGGCGGATGCGGGATCAGGCGCAGGGTGGCCTCGGTGACCACCCCGAGCAGGCCCTCGCTGCCGACCATGAGGCCGACCAGGTCAAAGCCGGTCTTGTTCTTGTGGCAGCGACCGCCGGCGCGCACGACGGTGCCGTCGGCCAGCACGGCCTCCAGCCCGAGCACGTAATGACGGGTGACGCCGTACTTCAGGCAGCGCGGGCCGCCGGCGTTGGTGGCGATGTTGCCGCCGAGGCTGCACTCCTTCAGGCTGGCCGGGTCGGGCGGATAAAACCAGCCCAGCTTGCGCACGGCTTCCTGCAGGTCGCCGGTGGTGACACCGGGTTCGACGACCGCGACGCCATCGGCGGTGTGGATCTCCTTGATGCGGTTCATGCGCCGCAGCGACAGGGCGATGCCGCCCTGCAGCGGCACGCAGCCGCCGACGTAACCGACGCGGGCACCCTGCGGCGTCACCGGCACGCCGTGGGCGTTGGCGTAGCGCAGCACGGCGGCGACGTCTTCGGTCGAGGCGGCGTGCACCACCACCTGCGGCGGGTGGGCCGCAAACCATTTGTCGGTGCCATGGGCGGCGAGGTCGGCGGGCGTGGTCGACACGCGGTCGGGTCCGAGCAGGGCGGCGAGGTCGTCAGCGAGGCTGGGCATGGGCCAGCATGAAGGCGGGAAAGCCGCGCTGGCAAGGGGAGTCTGTGCGCGGGTCTTGCGGGAGCCTCAGGCCGAGGCCAGCGCCTTGTGGCTGCCATCGCAGAAGGGCGGGTTCTTGCTGTGCTTGCAGTTGCACAGCCAGACCTTCTGCTTCTCGGCGAGGGTGAACTTGCGCGGGCCGAAGCCGGTGCCCTTGTGGCTGCCGTCGCACATCGGCTGATGGCCGCTGAGGCCGCAGGCGCACCACCAATGATCGCCCGCTTCGAGTTCCAGACCGACGGGTTTCGTGTCGTGAATTTTGGGGAGATCGGCCATAAGAAAGCCAGTCTGCGAAATTTCGCCGGCCGGGGCAAGGCAAAAGCACGGCTCAGGCCAGGGCGGCGAGCACGTCATCGACCAGGCCGGGACCGCGGTAGACGAGGCCGGAGTAGACTTGGACGAGTTCGGCACCGGCGCGGCGCTTTTCCAAGGCATCACTGCCACTGAGGATGCCGCCAACGCCAATCAGCGGGATGGCGGGCTGCAGCAGGGCGCGGAAGGCGGCGACCACCTCGGTCGAGCGCAGGCGCACCGGCGAGCCGCTGAGACCCCCCGCCTCGGTGGCGAGCGGATGACCGCTGACAGCGGCGCGGGCGATGGTGGTGTTGGTGGCGATGACGCCGTCGACTCCGAGCTCGTTGAAGACCCGCGCCAGGGCCTCGATCTGAGCGCCGTCGAGGTCGGGGGCGATCTTGACCAGCAGGGGCGGGCGGCGACCGTGCTCACCGGCCAGCCGGGCCTGCTCCTCCTGCAGGGCGGCGAGCAGGGCGCGGATCGAGTCCTCGGCCTGCAGCTCGCGCAGGCCCTTGGTGTTGGGCGAGGAGATGTTGACCGCGACGTAGTCGGCCACCGGGAAGGCGGCGCGCAGGCAGTAGCGGTAGTCCTTCACCGCGTCCTCATTGGGGGTGTCGAAATTCTTGCCGATATTGACGCCGACGATGGCGCGGGTGCGACGCCGGCGCAGGCGGCGGACGGCGGCATCGATGCCCGGGTTGTTGAAACCCATGCGGTTGATCAAGGCCTCGTGCTCCGGCAGGCGGAACAGGCGCGGCTTCGGATTGCCCGGCTGCGGCCGCGGCGTCAGGGTGCCGACCTCGACAAAGCCAAATCCGAGCGCGGCCCAGGCCTCGACGGCGGAGGCCGATTTGTCCATGCCGGCAGCCAAGCCGAGGCGGTTGGGAAAATCGAGGCCGAGGCAGCGCACGGGCGTGCTGCGCGGCGTCTCGCGACCGGCGGTGAGCAGGCCGCAGGCATGGGCCAGACGCATGGCGCGCGTCGTCCACTCGTGCGCCCGCTCGGCATCCAGACGAAACAGCCAGGGTTTGAGCAGGGGGTAGAGCTGGGCGGCGAGCGACATGCCACTGCAAAGCGCCATGCGCACCGCCTGTCAACTGCCGCCACCCCTGCAAAGTCCGCCGGCCGCGACCGTTTCCTCGCCATGCCCGCAGCCACCCGCCGCCATTTTCTTCGCCAGGCCTCCGGCCTCGCCGCCGCCTTCGGCTTCCCCACCGTCATCCCCGCCTCCGCCCTCGGCAAGGACGGTCGTCCAGCGCCCTCGAACCGCACCACGCTCGGCCTCATCGGCTGCGGCGGCCGCGGCACGGACGTGCTGAAGAATTTCCTCAACGACCCGCGCGTGCAGGTGATTGCGGTGTGCGATGTCGAGCGCGAGTCGGATCGCTACAACAAGGGCATCATCAAAAAGGCCGGCACCCTCGGCCGCGAGCCGGTGCGCCGGCTGGTCGACGGCAGCTACGGCACCCAGGGCTGCGCCACCCACGAGGATTTCCGCGCGCTGCTCGCGCGCCGGGATGTCGACGCGGTGCAGATCGCCACGCCCGACCACTGGCACGCCCTGCAGGCCGTGGCGGCCGCGAGGGCGGGCAAGCACATCTACTGCGAAAAGCCGCTCAGCCTGACCATCGCCGAGGGCCGCTTCATGAGCGATGCCGTCAAGGCCGCCGGCGTCGTCTGGCAGACCGGCAGCCAGCAGCGCAGCGACGTGCATTTCCGCCTGGCCTGCGAGTTGGTGCGCAACGGTCGCATCGGCAAGCTCAAGCGGATTCGGGTCGGTCTTGCCAGCGACAACCGCGACAACAACGGCCACGCCGCCCAGACCGCCCCTGCTCCGGTGCCGGAGGGATTGAACTACGATCTCTGGCTCGGCCCCGCCCCCGACGCGCCCTTCTGTCCGGCCCGCCTGCACTCGAACTGGCGCTGGTTCTTCGATTACTCCGGCGGCAACGTCACCGACTTCGGCGCCCACCACCTCGACATCGTCCAGTGGGCGCTCGACCGCGATCGCAGCGGGCCGGTCGAGTTCTTCAACTTCCAGGCGACCTGGCCGGAGCCGGGTTCGTTGTACACGACACCGCCGAAGTTCTCCTTCGAGTACCGCTACGACGACGGCACCCTCGTGCAGGTGGCCGACAAGATGGACTTCGGCTCGGGCATCGCCTTCGAGGGCGAACGGGGCAGCCTCACCACCGTGCGCGGCGGCTTGAAGATCGAGCCGGCGGAGCTGCGCCGGCCGCTGGGCGATGACGACGTGCGGCTGTACGAGAGCAAGGACCACTTCCGCAACTTCATCGACGCCATTCAGGACGGCGTGGCACCGGCGGCCCCGGTCGAGACGGCACACCGCTCCATCACCATCGCCCACTTGGCCAACATCGGACTGCGACTCGGCCGCAAGACCCTGCGTTGGGATCCGGCGGCCGAGCGTGTGCTGGGCGACGACGAAGCCGATGCCATGCGCAGCCGGCCAATGCGCGCGCCTTGGCGGTTGGCTTGAACGGCGCGATCACCAGCAGGAATAACCCGGGTACCCCCAGCCAGGACCGTAGCCGTAGTGGCTGCGGCGGTAGCCTCCGTAGTAGCGACTGCGACCGCCCCAGCCCCAGTTGCTGTAGCCGATGCTGACATGGGTGCGCGGGGCGTAGTAGGCAGGGCGCGGGCCATAGTAGGGCCCGTAGGCGGGGCCGCCGTAGTAGCCGCCGTTGTAAGCGCCGCCATAATAGGCATCGCGGTTCGCACCGAGGGCCGAGCCGGTCAGGGCGCCAAGCGCACCACCGATGGCCGCGCCCTCCAGGGGACGACCGCTTTGATTGCCAATGACCGCGCCGGCAAGACCGCCGACCACGGCGCCGGCCACTGCGCCTTCGCGCTCGGCCGGACCCGGATAGGGCGTGACACAGGAACTCAGGGCCAGCAACAGGCTGGCCGGCAGGACGAGGCGGGAAAAGAGCTTCGTGTTCATGGCGTTGGGCGGGAGACGGGTTGTCGCCTCCCTGCCCTCTCCGACGCACGCCGGGCGCCGCGCATTCAATCGGCGCCGAAATTCGGGATGCCGAGGCGCTTGGCCATCCGCCGCGGCCGGCGTAGCGCCTCCGCCATGCGCAGGGCCTCATCGGGGCCGCGCACATCCTTGCAGTCGGGGTGCGGATCGGGCGCGGCAATCAGGCCAAGCTGATGCAGGACGTGGGCCGTGCTGTGCTTGTAGGCCGCGGCACTCATCTTGTCATTGAGGCGAAACACCAGGTCTTCAAACGACTGGAAGGCCTCGAAGAGCTTGTACACGCGGGTGTCGAAGCGGCCGGTGCCGGTCTTGAACTTCTTGTCGGCGACGCTGTCGAGCAGCCACATGTCGCGCGCCGCGCAGATCAGCGGGCAGGCGCTGACCCCGGCACCGATGAGCAGCGGCAGCCCGAGGCGGATCGCCGTCGGAATGCCGTAGTCGTCGCCACTGTGCGGGGCGAAGGGCAGGCGCAGATCCTTGCACATGGCAGCCCAGTACAGGAAGTGCGGCTCGTCGAGCGTGCTGATCTAGCCGCCGACGTACTTCGGGTGGTGGGCGATCTCGTGCAGCAGCCAGGGCTCGTAGGGGGTGGCCCAGGGCACGAACGAGGGCTCGAGGGCATGGGCGATGGCCGGCAGGGTGATGGACTCGGCAATTTCAAAGTAGGCGTCGCGACGCGCCTCCGGGCCGAGCTGATTGAGCAGGCGCGAGGTCATGATCATGGCCTCGGCATTGTCATACTGCTGGGCGATGTCGAGCAGCGGCCGGTAGCGCTCGGCCTTGAACACCGTGTCCTTCTCCGCGCCGCGGGCGGTGACACCGGCAATGAAACGCTGGTCGGGAAACTCGGCGCGGAAACGCTTCAGCACCTCGGCGTAGAGGGCGTTGTCGAGTTCGAAGATGTAGCCCGTGTCGGCATTGAGCACGAAGACCATCTCGACACCGTAGTGCTCGCCACACTGCTGCATCCAGCGTACGCTTTTGACAAAGCCGTCCCAGTCCGGCTGCCCGCCCTGAAAGGGCAGCAGGGTCGCCACGCACAAACGCGCCTTGGTCGTGTGATCTGCCAGGTCCTCCTCGGCCGTGTGGGCCCAGACGGTTTCCTGCCAGGTAGTGGTCGGCGTGAGGTCTTTCGGATCGGAGATGAGGTCGCGCATCGGGCCAGCAGGCTAAAGCGTCTTGCCATGATGGCAACTGTGGCGTGGGATAGCCTGCAGCCAAAAACGCCTGCTCGGAGGAGGCCGGAACTGCCTCACTCTGCCCCGACCGCCGGCTACGGAGCCGTGGGTTGCTGTTGTTTAGCACGATAGGTGCGCAGCCGCTCCAACCGCCGCTGAAACTCCGCCTCCGGCACATGATGAAACTGATTGTCACCGGTCACGAACGCCCGCTTGCCACGTGCATCCGGTCGCGGCGTTGCCACGACCGGCAGATCGGTGGGCAAGGGCCTGCTTAAGCCGGCCGCACCATAAAACCACGGCTCCGGATTCTCTTTTTGAAAGCGGTCAAAAAAGAAATGCCCCTGCATTCCATCGTCCCAAACCAGCAACTCGGCCAACCCCTCGGGATACTGCTGTTGGTGTTCCTCCGCCCAGGCAGAAAGCAGCATGCACATCTCCCGCAGCTTGAAATGGGCGAGGGAAACCGAATGAAAACTCGATTGGATCAGAGGCTGCCCGGACTTCATCCAGCCAAGCTGATGGGCGATGCCGGCAGTGGCCATGGAAGCCATGAAAAGCGGCGCCAGCAGGGCCAGCAAAGCCAGCGTATGACGCCAGCCCCAGCCCTTGCCGCCGCCGCTCCGCTGATCCCAGCCAATCAGAAATCGATGCAGGGCGACAGCCGCCAGCGCGAACGCCAGCAGGCCGCCGGCCAGCATGCTGGCGTTGACCTGCACCTGCGGCAGGGTGTTCCGAAGAAACACGAACCATCCCGTCGCCAGATGCCAAAGGATCTGCACGAACGCGGCGCTGAAGACGGTCAGCAGCAGAATCAGCGACAGCAGGACGATGAGTGTCCAGCAAATCACCCGCGCCGTGCCACGCAGGATTCGGAGGAGCAGGGGGTGGACCTTCATGGTTGGCTTTGCGTTCGCACGCTCTCCATTTCCGCCACCAAACGGCGCTTCAGTTCAGAGGCGCTCAGCGTGAGCACGCTGCCATCCGTCAGCAGCGCCATGCGCAGGTTGCCGTAATCCTCCGGTTCATAAACGAGGATGCGGGAGCCCACGTTCGGGCGCAGGCCGGGCACATAAGCGAGCGGCACCCCCTGCGGATGGATTCCGCTCCACAACTCCTCGCCAATCTCTCCGCTCTCCCGAAACGCCGGCAACCGGCCGCCGTGGGCGTGCGCATAGGTCCAAAGTTCGTCGCGCAGGTGGTGCAGCGCCGCTCGCCGTGCACTGGCCAGCCAGGTTTTGCTGTCGCGTTCGGGCGTGGCGAGTTGGTAGGTGGCCCCCACCTTCACCCAGGCGCCGGGCGTCATGAGTTCGCGTGCGCCGGAAATCATCGTCAGCACCACGTGGATCAGGAGCCCGACGATGACCATCAGCCCGAGCGCCTGCTTGTAGCGAAACATCGGCATTCCCGTCAACGAACCCGCCAGTGTGTTCCAGGCCCATTGCACCAGCCACGCGCTGATCAGGAACACGACAAGAAAGAAGGACAGGGATTGCAGGCGCAACTCCCCCACTTCGGTCAGCGTCAAACTGGGCATGCCCGCAATCAGGATCGAGGACGGGCCAAAAACGCATGATGCCGGTATGAACTGCATTTTAGGAAGCCTAGATGAACCGCATTGCCAAAGCCATGGCAAATTTCGGAGCCCGCCGCTCATGGCTTCGGCTTCGGGTTGTCCCGGCCGAATTGGCACAGCACATACCCGGGCCTCCCAACCTCAAAACACCCACAACCTTTCTTCGCCAAGCGCAGGCCGGCCTCTCAAGCCACCGCGCCGCGCTTCACGTCCCGCAGCGCATACAGCTTCTCCTCCAACCCGCGCATCAGCCTCGCCCCCGTCAGGCGCCGCGCGCCAAACCGCTCGCGCACCGCCTCAAACACCGCATTCACATAGCCCCGGCTCCCCACCACCGCTCCCTCGGTCAGATACCTCACCCGGCAGCGCAGGTAGACGCTCGCTGGCAACCTGCCTCCCTCCGCCACCACCTGCCGCGCCGTCTCCCGCTCAAACCCGCGCCGCAGCGGCCCGCCGTCTTCTCCGCGTCCCTGCGCCTCGCCCCGCCCGTACAGCAGCACCCGGTGCCTCGCCAGCACCTCCCGCCGCTTCGCCGGCGCAGCCGCACGCACGGCTTCCAGTGCCGCATCGTCCAGACCGACCTGCGCCACCCGCTCCAGTTCCCGCAACCCCTCCAGCGCCTCGCCATCCCCGCCCATCGCTGCGCCGTAGCCGCTCCAGCGGTAATCCTTCGGGTCCGCCACCAAGCCCGCGCGCACCGGATTCAGATCGATGTACGCCGCCATCGTCCGCAGCACCGGCCCTACCGATTCCACCAGCACGCTGCGGAACCGGTCCTCCCAGAGCGTGCCGCGACGCCGATGCACCTTGTTGAACCACTGGCTGAAGCGCTGCTTGAGCGTCTTCATGAACAGCGAAATGTCCCACATCCGCCGCAGGTAGCGCTCGCGGATCTCCGCCTCCCAGCCCGGTGAGCGCGTCCGGGCCGCCAGGGCCAGATCCTGCTCCAGTCGGGTCGCCTCCAGATCGCCGAGGCTGGCACGCACCCGCTGCACCAATTCCGCATTGGAGGGCAGCACCTCCGGCCGGGTCGGCACACCGACGAGCAAATGGAAATGGTTCGACAGCACGCAGTAGGTCACCACCCGCACCCCGCAAAAGCGTTCGTAGAGGCGCATGAAACGCACAAACTGCTCCCGCTCGGCCTCGCCGAAGACAAAGTCCCGGTTCACCACCCGTGAAACGCAGTGGTAAAACGCCATCACTGCCCCCGCCGGAGCCTTGAGCCGCGCCTGTCGCATGTTCCATGCCTACCCGACCACCGGCGCGACGGCAAGCTTTTCTATAAAGGGACAGACACTTTATAAAGGAACGGGAGTAGCGGGAAACACTTGCCTGGTGGCGGGACTCGGGCGGCAGAGTTCGGGTTGCCAGGGGCGGGGGCCGTCGGTTAGCCTGCGCTTGTCGCATGGACAGTCCCAATCTCAGTGCCCTGGCTGCCGCTTTGAAGCTTTCTCCAAGCACGGTCTCGCGCGTGCTCAGCGGGCAGGCTGAGCGTTTTCGCATCAGTCCGGCGACCCGCGAGCGGGTGCTGGCCGAGGCGGCCAAATCGGGACTGGTGGTGGATGCGGTGGCCCGCGGTCTGCGCTTGCGCACGACCCAGACCCTCGGGTTGGTCATTCCGGATGTGTCGAACCCCTTCTTCGCTTCGCTGGCCCGCCAGATTGAACATCAGGCGCGGGCGCGCGGCTACTCGGTGCTGCTCGCCGATTCCCAGGAAAGTGCCGAAGTCGAGGCAGAAGCGGTGCGCCTGATGCGGGGTCGACGAGTCGACGGACTCGTCATTGCCCCGGTCGGCAGCGCGTCGCGGGCAACACTGGCGCCGCTGGTCACCCGCCTGCCGCTGGTGCTGATCGATCGCATTCTACCGGATTTTGCCGGCCCAAGTGTGACGGCCGACAATTTCGCGGGAGCTCGCGAAGCCACCCGCCTGCTGCTGGCACGCGGGCATCGCCGCATCGGCTGTCTGCAGGGTCGGCCGGACTCCTCGGTGCAGGAGGAACGTCTGCGCGGCCACCAAGCGGCCCTGAATGAGGCCGGCCTCAGTCTCGACCCGACCCTGCTGCGCGGCGGCCTGCACGCCCCCGATGCGGGTCGCACGGGCATTGAAGACTGGTTTCGGACGCGGGGCGCGGCGCCAACCGCCGTGCTCGCCTTCGGCAACTTGCTGGCGCTCGGCGCCCTGCAGGCGCTGCGCCGGCTCGGTCTTGGCGTGCCGGAGGATGTGTCCCTGATCGCCTTCGACGACCAGCCGTGGACCGAACTCACCGCACCGCCCCTAACCACCGTGGCCCAGCCGGTCGAAGCCCTGGCCGAGGCGGCGATGCGCTGCCTGTTCGAGCGCCTGCAGACGCGAACCCCCGGCCCGCCAGCCAATCATGTCCTGCCGGTGCAAGTACTTGAGAGGGAATCCGTGGCCGCTCCGCCGGTGAGCCGAAGAAAAACCTGTTTGACGCCCACCCCACCCTAGAACAAACGTTTGTGCTATTGTGCATTCCATGAAACTCCAACCCTTTCTGTTTGCTGCCGTTCTGGCCGGCGGTCTGGTCGCCTGCAAACCCGCAGGCTCGGACAACGCTTCCTCCCCATCCGCCGACGCCAAACCGCGCATCGCTCTGGTGATGAAGTCGCTCGCCAACGAGTTCTTCCAGACCATGGCCGAGGGTGCCAAGACGCACCAAGCCGCCCACGCCACCGACTACGACCTCGTCGTCAATGGCATCAAGAATGAAACCGACCTCGCCGAGCAGGTCGGGCTGGTCGAGCAAATGGTCGCCCAGGGCGTTCAGGCCCTGGTCATCGCCCCGGCCGATTCCAAGGCCCTGATCCCCGCCCTCAAGCGCGCGCGCGACGCCGGCGTGTTGGTGATCAACATCGACAACCGCCTCGACGCCGCCACCCTGCAGCAAGCCGGCCTGCAGGTCCCCTTCGTCGGTCCCGACAACCGCGCCGGCGCCAAGGCGGTCGGCGAGGTGCTGGCGAAACAGCTCCAACCCGGCGATGCGGTGGCCATCCTCGAAGGCGTCACCACCGCCTTCAACAGCCAGCAGCGCCGCGCCGGTTTTGAGGACGCCATGAACGCCGCCGGCATGAAGATCGTCGCCGTGCAGAGCGGGCAGTGGGAAATGGAAAAGGCGAACGGGGTTGCCGCCGGCCTGCTGGCCGCGCACCCGAACCTGAAGGCCCTGCTCTGCGCCAACGACAACATGGCGCTCGGCGCCGCCGCCGCCGTGCAGGCCGCCGGCAAGGCCGGCCAGGTGCGCATCGTCGGCTTCGACAACATCGCCGCCCTCAAGCCCCTGCTTGCCGATGGCCGCGTGCTGGCCACCGCCGACCAGCATGGCGACCAGCTCGCCGTCTTCG
>JAEYYS010000416.1 GCA_023428335.1 Verrucomicrobiota bacterium
GTGCAGGTAGGCGGAGATCTGGGCGATGCCTTCTTCAAGCTGCGCGGTCGGCTGATCCAGCCAGCGCCAGCGCATCCAGGTTTCCTCCAAATCAGTCTGCCGCGCCGGCAGCAGGATGCGGTTGAGATGACGCTCCTCGTCGGCGGTCAGCGGTCGGTCGATCAACCGCAGGTGCTCGGGCAGTTCCCGGCGGATCGGCGCCAGCTCGCGCTGCAGCGCCTCCTGCACGACGGTGGATTCATCGTCGAGCAGGGTGATCAGGTGGCGGATGTTCGCGAGCGCGGTCATCACCTGCTTTCTAGCCAAGGTCGGGCCAACTGAAAAGCCGAAAATTCAGGCCGGCAGCGCGCGCAGGCGCTCGATCAGCGGCGGATGGCTGTGGTGCAGGACCACGGCGAGCGGGTGCGGCTGCGGATGGGCGAGTTGGTCGGCACAGAGCCGCTTCAGCGCCGAGCCGAGCGCGCCCCCCCCATCACTGGCCTGGGCGGCAAAGGCATCGGCCTGAAACTCGTGGCGACGGCTGAGCGCCAGCCCAAGCGTGGCGGTCAGCAGGCTGAAGGGGCGGAAAACGACACTGGCCAGCAGCAGGCCGAGGCCGACCGGCGTGCCGGTCACGCCGAAGGCGGCAAAGAAGGCGGGCGCGTTCAGCGCCCAACCGAGCAGGGCGAGCAGCAGGCCGAGATCGGCCAGGCCGAAGGCGAGCTGGCGCGGCACGTGGCGCAGGCGCCAGTGACCGATCTCATGGGCGAGCACGGCGAGGATTTCCTCGGGGGGATGTTTTTCCAGCAGGGTGTCGTACAGGGCGATGCGGCGGGTGCGCCCGAAGCCGGTAAAAAAGGCGTTCGCCTTCGAGGAGCGGCGCGAACCGTCGACGACGCTGACTTCGGCGACCGGAAACTGCAGTTTTGCCGCGAGGTCGAGCACCGCCGTGCGCAGCGGGCCATCCTCCAGGGGGCGGAACTTCAGGAACAGCGGCAGGATGAGGCGGGGCGACAGCCAGCTCATCAGCAGGCTGAACCCAGCCAGGAATAGCCAGGCGTAGAATGGCGCACGCGCCTGGGTTTCAAACAGGGCGACCACGGCCGCCGCCACCGGCAGACCGAGCAGGGCCGAGAGCAGCAGGCCCTTGAGCTGGTCGCTGACAAACGTGCCCGGCGTGGTGCGATTGAAACCGTGGCGCGCCTCGATGCCAAAGGTATCCCAGATCTCGAAGGGCAGGGCCAGCAGCGACAGCGCCAGGCCGGCGAGGGCGAGCACGATGACGCCGGTCAGGATCGGGCCGCCGCCGAGATCGAGCGCGAGCGCGGTGGCACTCTGCTGCAGCTGGCCAAAGCCACCGCTCCACCAGACCCCGAGCAGCAGGGCCAGGCTGGCCGCGCGCTGCAGCAGGTCGAGCCGCTGCTTCTCCGGCAGGTAATCGCGCAGGCGTTCGCGCGTCTCGGCCGTGTACACCTCCTCCAGCTCCGGCGGCAGCGGTCGACCCAGGCGCGCGCTGTTGAGCAGGGCGGTCAGCAGATCGAGATGGAAAAGGCCGAGCACGCCGACGAGGGCGGCGAGGAACCAGGGGTTGGCGAGGGACATCGGCGCACGTTCGCCCGGGCGCGAGAGAACCGCAAGCGAGGCGCGGCAAAGGCAGGTGGCGAGATGCTTTTTTCTCGAAAGGACGGCGCCGGCTCCGGTATAACTGGAGAAACCCGTTATTGCATGTCCAAGAACCTCAGCGCCCTGTCCTATCGCAAGGGCATCGAAAAGAACATCTTCGAACGCATGGTCGAGGCCGCTGAGGCGGACGGCAGCGCGGAACAGAACGACCTCGTCCACCAGATGGGCCAGGAGCATTTGTTCGGCGATGCCATCACCCTCGGGGCGGTGTCGTTCTACGACTTCCTCAAGAAGGAAAATGCCGGCAAAAAGGTCTTCCTCTGCAACGGCAGCGCCTGCCTGTGCGCCGGCACGCAGGAGGCCCTCAAACAACAGGTGCATGGGCATTTCCCGAGCGAAGAGATCGGTCACATCTGCTGCCTCGGTCGCTGCCACGAGGGCGGCGCTTTCCAATACGAGGGCCGGAACTACTCGGGTCAGTCCGAGGCGGCGCTGACGACGCTGTTCCAAACCGGGCAGGGGGATGCAACGGATCGTTATGCCGTGGTCTCGGCCCTGCAGCCGGCACAACTGACCGCGGCGTTCCCGGGCATCGACGCCTACTACACGCCGTTCAAGCAACTGCTGGCAAGCGGCGACCGCGACGCCCTCGGCGCCGAACTCAAGGCCAGCGGCCTGCGCGGTCGCGGTGGTGCGGGTTTCCCGCTCGCCATCAAGTGGGCCGGCTGGCGCTCCGCCCCTGGCGAGGTCAAGTATGTGGTCTGCAACGCCGACGAGGGCGATCCCGGCGCCTACATCGACAAGTACCTCATGGAGCAGCGACCCCACAGCGTGCTGCTTGGCATGATGGTCGCCGGCTGGTATGCCGGTGCCGCCACCGGCATCCTGTACATCCGCGCCGAGTACCCCGATTCGCTGACGATCATCAACCAAGCCATTGCGGATCTGCATGCCGCGGGACTGCTGGGCGACAACATCCTGGGCTCCGGTTTCAGCTTCCGCCTGAAGACCCTCAAGGGCGCCGGCGCCTACATCTGCGGCGAGGAAACCGCCCTGATGGAGTCGCTGGAAGGC
>JAEYYS010000036.1 GCA_023428335.1 Verrucomicrobiota bacterium
GATCAATCCCGAGGCCTGGATGTGGTATCACCACCAGGTCGGCGGCGGCCGCTGCCCGATCGTCGACACCTGGTGGCAGACCGAGACCGGCGGCCACATGATCACCCCGCTGCCCGGCGCCACGCCCACCAAGCCCGGCACCGCCACTCTGCCCTTCTTCGGCGTCGACGCCGCCATCGTCGATGACCTCGGCAAGGAAGTCGGCGTCAACGAGCAGGGCAAGCTCGTCATCCGCAAGCCCTGGCCGTCGATGCTGCGCGGCATCTGGGGCGACAAGAAGCGCTACCAGGAAACCTACTGGAGCGAGTTCAAGGGCTGGTACTTCGCCGGCGACGGAGCCCGCCGCGACAAGGACGGCTACTTCTGGATCATCGGCCGCATCGACGACGTGCTCAACGTCGCCGGTCACCGCCTCGGCACCGCCGAGGTGGAGAGCGCCCTCGTCTCGCACCCGGCCGTGGCGGAATCCGCCGTGGTCGGTCGCCCCGACGAGCTCAAGGGCCAGGGCGTCGTCTGCTTCGTCACCGTCAAGGAGGGCGTCAAGGCCGACCGCTCGCTCGCCGACGACCTCAAGAAGCACGTCCGCAACGTCATCGGCCCGGTGGCCACGCCCGACGAAATCCGCTTTGCCGCCGCCCTGCCGAAGACCCGCTCCGGCAAGATCATGCGTCGTCTGCTCAAGCAGATCGCCGCCGGCGAGGTCGTCAAGGGCGACACCACCACCCTCGAAGACCTCAGCGTGCTCGCCCAGCTCGCCGCCAGCGGCGAGGATTGATCCCCGATCCTCCCCTCCCAGCGCCCGGGCCGCAGGCTTTCCTTGCCAGCCGGCCGGGGCGCTCTTTAGTTGAGGAGCTTATGCGCATCCTCATCACCGGCGGCGCCGGTTTCCTCGGCTCCCACCTCTGCGAGCGGCTTCTCAACGAGGGCCATGAAGTCCTCTGCATGGACAACTTCTTCACGGGCAGGAAGACCAACATCGCCGCGCACCTCGACAACCCGCGCTTCGAGCTGTTTCGCCACGACGTCATTGATCCCTTCAAGGCCGAGGTCGACCGCATCTACAACCTCGCCTGCCCGGCCTCGCCGCCGCACTACCAGCATAACGCGATCAAGACCGTGAAAACCTCGGTCATGGGCGCGATCAACGTGCTCGGCCTTGCCAAACGCGTCGGCGCCCGCGTCTTCCAGGCCTCGACCTCCGAGGTCTATGGTGACCCCGAGGTGCACCCGCAGCCCGAGTCCTACCGCGGCAACGTCAACCCGATCGGCCTGCGCGCCTGCTACGACGAGGGCAAGCGCTGCGCCGAGACCCTGTTCTTCGATTACCACCGCCAGAACGGCGTCGACATCCGCGTCGTGCGCATCTTCAACACCTACGGCCCGCGCATGCTGCCCGACGACGGCCGCGTCGTCTCCAACTTCATCGTCCAGGCCCTGCGCGGCGAAAATCTCACCATCTACGGCGACGGCACCCAGACACGCAGCTTCTGCTACGTCGACGACCTCATCGAGGGGTTTGTCCGCTTCATGGAAAGCACCGGCCTGCCCGGCCCGGTCAACCTCGGCAACCCCGGCGAATTCACCATGATCGAACTCGCCGAGCTGGTCCTGAAAAAGGTCGGCGGCAAGTCCAGGCTGACCTTCCACCCGCTGCCCTCCGACGACCCCCGCCAGCGCAAGCCCGACATCAGCCTGGCCAAAAGCCACCTCGGCTGGGAACCCAAGATCCCGCTCGAAGAAGGCATCGAACGCACCGTCGCCTACTTCAAGAGCGTGGTGGGGTGAGGGGGCGGAGCGAAGAGCCGAGAGCATAGCGGTGGCAACCTCTCCGCCCTCTGCTCCATGCCTCAGCAGCCAGCTTCGGACGCGACGCAGCGCGTCCCGGGGGCACTCACCGCGCATCCGGTCTTTTGCCGATGCGCACGGGCACGTCGACGACACGGCCGTCGCGAACGACGGTGACCTTGGCTTCGCTGCCGGGAGGCAGGGCGCGGATGGCCTTGAGCAGGTCGGCAGGCGAGCGGAAGCCGCGGCCGTTGAGGGTGGTAATGACATCGCCGGGGGCAAGCCCGGCCTGCTCGGCGGGCGAGCCGGGATCGAGGTCGGTCACAAAAGCACCGGTGCTGGCGCCGCCGAAGCCGCGGTCGAGCAGGACCGCCTCGGCGCTGAGTTCCAGCCCGAGGTAGCCGGTGCTGACTGCCGGCGCCTGGCGCAGCACGGCATCGACGATCGTTTTGGCATCGTTCGCCGGCACCGCCAGACCAACCCCCTGCCAGGCACGGACGTTTTGGTCGCCCTGGTAGATGGCGACGTTGATGCCGACGATCTCACCGCGGATGTTGACGAGCGGGCCGCCGGAGTTGCCGGGATTGATGACGGTGTCGGTCTGCAGGTAATCGAGCTGGCTGTCGCTCAGGTGCCGGTCCTTGGCACTGATGATGCCCTGGGTGACCGTGCCGCTGAGGCCGAAGGGGTTGCCGACGGCGAACACCACCTGGCCGACGCGCGCCTCGTCGGAGTTGGCGAAGGCGAGTGCCGGGAAGTCGCCGCCGCCCTCGATCTTGAGCAGGGCGATGTCGCGCTCGCGGCTGGCGCCGAGGATATGGGCGGGGAACTGGCGGTTGTCGTTCGTCGTCACGACCACCTCGCTGACGTCGGCGATGACGTGGTAGTTGGTGACGACGTGACCCTCCTTGGAAATGATGGCACCGGAGCCGAGGCCGGGAATGACCTCGGGGCGACCCGCAACGAGGCCAAAGAACGGGTGCCAGCCGGTCTGGCCGCGGCGCACGGTTTTGGTGGTGATGCTGACCACCGAGGGCAGGACGGCGGCGGAGAGCTTGGCAAACTCCTCGTTCATCGCCGCAAGCAGCGGGATCTCGCCGAGGTCGAGCTTGGGCTTGGCGGCAGCGACGACTTCCGCCGCCGCCTGACCGGGCCTTTCCCCGCGCAGCAGGTTGAGCAGGCCGTAGCTGTCGTCGCCCCGGCGCCAGAGGGCGAAGACGAGGAAGGCCACCAGGAAGACGGTGACGGCAAAGACGAGGCGGCGGAGCGTTTCCATGCGCCGCCATGATGCGCGCTCCCGGCGCAATGGCAAGAGGCCGACCGCATGGCAGGCGCTTGGGGTTGAATGTCCACCAACGCGGGCGAGTCTGACCCCCATGCAGGATGCCGCCTTGCCCGTCCCCCGCCGCCCGGTCGCCCGGCGGCTGCTGGCGCTGGCTTGGGCGCACCGCGGTCCGGCGCTCGGCATCGTCCTGTTCGCCTGCCTGGGCACGGCCCTGGTCGTCGTTTTCCCCCAGGCCGTGCAGCACGCGCTCGACGAGGTCATCCCGGCTCGCGACGCACGCGGCGCCTGGAGCGTCTGCGCCTGGCTGGCCGGCGCCTTCCTGCTGCGCGACCTGCTCGCCGCCCTGCGCGGACGGCTGGCCGGGGTGTTCGAGCAGCGCCTGATCCATGACCTGCGCGGTCAATTGCACGAACGCATTGCGCGCCTGCCGCTGGCCGGCCTGCAGCGCCATCGCACCGGCGATCTGCTGGCGCGGCTGGCCGATGATGTGCCGGCGGCGCAGCGGGCCGTACAGGAAGGGGTCGAGCAGGGCCTGACCGCGGTCCTGCAGATCGTCGTCTGCGCCGGCGTGCTGTTCGCCACGAATGCCCGCTACGCGCTCATCGTCCTGCTGCCGGTGCCGCTGCTCGCCGCCGGCGGCTGGCTGTTTGCGCGCCTGCTGGCAC
>JAEYYS010000045.1 GCA_023428335.1 Verrucomicrobiota bacterium
AATCACCCACCCCCCACCCCCGGCGGCCCCCCCGCCCGCCGCGTTTTTTTCCCGGCCAAATCGCTTGGCAAAGCGCCTCTTGCGGTCTCTTGGTGACCCATGGCCAGAGCCGCTGCCAACCTCGTCGTCGTCGGGTCCATGAACGTGGACCTGATCGCCTCCGTGCACCACCTGCCGGCGGTGGGCGAGACCGTGGCCGCGTCCGGCCTGGAGAAGCGTTTTGGCGGCAAGGGCGCCAACCAGGCGCTGGCCGCTGCCCGCCAGGGTGCCAACGTCACCCTCATCGGCTGCCTGGGCGATGATCCCGACGGCCGCGACTACCGCAACCACCTGCGCCGCGAGGGCGTCAACTGCAGCACGATCACCACCGTGCGCGGCGGCACCGGCAGCGCCTTCATCACCGTCGACGCCCGCGGCGAGAACCAGATCATCGTCATCCCCGGCGCCAACGCCGCCCTCACCGCCCCGGCCCTGAAGGTCCAGCGCTCGCGCATCGAGGTCGCCAAGGCCCTGCTGCTGCAGTTGGAAGTGCCGATGGAAAGTGCGGTCGAGGCCATCCGCCTCGCCAACGGTCGCCAGGTGCCGGTCCTGCTCAATCCCTCGCCCTGCCCGCCGGACTTTCCGTGGAGCGAGCTGCGCATCGAGGTGCTCATCACCAACCGCGGCGAAGCGGCAGCCATCTTTGGCGCGGATCCCAACACTCTGGAGACGGACACGGCCGCCTGGCAGGAAAAACTCAAGGCTCGCCACATCCGCACCCTCATCGTCACCCGCGGCGCCGAGCCGACCCTGGCGCTGAATGCCGACGGCCTGGTGCAGGCCGCCACCCTGCCGGTCGAGCCGGTGGACACTGTGGGCGCTGGCGACACCTTTGCCGGCGCCTTTGCCACCTATTTCGCCGAGGGCATGCCGCTGGCCGAGGCCCTGCGCTGGGCCAACGCCGCCGCCGCGCTCGCCACCCTCAAGCACGGCGCCCAGGATGGCATTCCGATGCGCGGCGACGTGCAGAGCGCGCTGAGCCAGCAGGAAGCCAAAAAGTAGGTGCGCCGCCACCGGCCGGATTTCCCCGCGTTTTCCCGCTTGCGCGCCGGCCGCATCTCTCAATCCTCCGCCTCCCATGTCCACCGTCACCCTCGGCCTCATCCAAGGCGGCACTCATGCGGGCAAGGCGGATAGCCTGGCCTGGCACGAGGCGCGGATCCGTGACGCGGCCCAGCGCGGCGCACAGATCGTCTGCCTGCAGGAGCTGTTCGACATCCCCTACTTCTGCACCCGCCAGGACACGGCCCTGTTCGACCTCGCCGAGCCGGTGCCGGGACCGACCACCGAACGCCTGTCGGACCTGGCCAAAGAACTCGGCGTCGTGATCATCGTGCCGCTGTTTGAAAAGCGCGGCCCCGGCCTCTACCACAACACCGCGGCGGTGATCGATGCCGACGGCACGGTGCTCGGCAAGTACCGCAAGATGCACATCCCGCAGGACCCGGGCTTCGAGGAGAAATTTTACTTCACGCCCGGCGACCTCGGCTACCGCGTCTGGGACACGAAGTTCGGCCGCATCGGCGTGCTCATCTGCTGGGACCAGTGGTACCCCGAGGCCGCCCGCCTGACCGCGCTCGCCGGCGCGCAGATCCTGTTTTACCCGACCGCCATCGGCTGGTTGTCCTCCGAAAAGGCCGCCCTCGGCAGTGCCCAGCACACCGCCTGGGAAACCGTCCAGCGCGGCCACGCGGTCGCCAACGGCTGCTTCGTCGCCGCCGTCAACCGCACGGGGTTCCAGGACGACACCGAATTCTGGGGCCAGAGCTTTGTCGCCAATCCCTACGGCGAAATCGTCGCCAAGGCCTCGGTCGGCGAGCCGGAAGTCCTGCTTGTTGCCTGCGACCTGCAGGCGGTTGAGGACTTCCGCCGCATCTGGCCATTTTTCCGCGATCGCCGCATTGACACCTACGCCCCCCTCACCCAACGCTACCTCGATGAGTAAAGGATATCCGAAGAACTACCGCCTGCCCGCCGAATTCGAACCGCAGGAGGCGATCTGGCTGTCCTGGCCGTCGAACAAGGAGAGCTGCCCGAAGACCTTCCACAAGCTTCAGGACAAGTTCGGCGAGATCGCGGCCAACCTGACCCGCTACGAGCGCGTGCGCATCAACGCCCCGGAAATGATGCACATGGGCATCCGCCTGAGCATCGCCGACAACGAGGGCGCGCTCAACATGGTCGACTTGTACAACCACCCGACGAACGACGTCTGGTGCCGCGACCACGGCCCGATCTTCATCAAGAACAACGAGACCGGCAAGGTCGCCATCACCGACTGGAAATTCGACGCCTGGGGCGGCAAGTTCCCCCACGACCTCGACAACACGATCCCGGAAAAGGCGGCGAACGTGCTGAAGATGGACCGCTACACCTCCGACTTCGTGCTCGAGGGCGGCGCCATTGAAACCAACGGCAAGGGCCTGCTGCTCACCACCGAGGCCGTCCTGCTCAACCCGAACCGCAACGGCGGCAAGGCGCGCAAGAAGGAGGAGGTCGAGAAGGAACTGAAGGCCATGCTCGGCGTCACCGACATCGTCTGGTTCAAGAAGGGCATCGAGGGCGACGACACCGACGGCCACATCGACGACCTCGTCCGCTTCGTCCGCGAGGACGCCGTCATCTGCATGGTCGAGACCAAGGAGAGCGACCCGAACTTCAAGGCGCTCAAGCAGATCCGCGAACAGCTCGACGACGTGCGCACGGCCGACGGCTCCAAGCTCGAGATCATCGAGATCGAAATGCCCAACGCCATCGAGGCCAAGGACTGGCGCCTCAGCCGCCTGCCGGCCAGCTACGCGAACTTCCTCATCGTCAACAACGCCGTCATGGTGCCCATCTTCGGCCAGAAGAAGAAGGACGCCCTCGCCGAGGACAAGATCGCCGAATGCTTCCCCGGCCGCGAGATCATCCCAGTGACCTGCAAAGACCTCGTCATGGAAGGCGGTGCCCTGCACTGCATCGCCATGCAGCAGCCGAAGTGACGGGCGCGCCAGCGCGCGGAGATGGAAGATCGCAGTCCCCACAGTGCGGCGGTTCTTGCCGCTGTCATTCAGCGGTAGGAAGATCGAATGTCCAACAAGGAATCGCCAATGCCCAAGTGGGGCATGGCCCCCTTCGTCATTCAACCTTCCTTGTTCGATCTTGGAAATCCGCGTCGGTGCAGCCCTGCTGTCCTTCCGGCGGATTGAGGGTGGCTTGAAAGGCCCATTTGGCCGACCCCCATCAACCATCAGCCATCATCTTCCGCTGGGCCTGCGCCCCCATCTCCCATCTTCGATCTCCCATCTCCTACTTTGCGCAGCCGAGCAGCGCCAGGCTGTCGCGATGGATCATCGCCTCGATCTGGGCCGGATCGAGCCGCGGCAGCTGCGTGCCCTCGAGCATGGCATTCAGCCCGCGCAGGCCGGCCACGGAGGCATCGACCGTCGTGAAGGGGTAGTCGGTGCCAAACAGCAGCTTGTGCCAGACGCCGTATTCCTGCGCCAGCATGAGGCTGTGGTAGAGCTGCCAGGGCCGGTAATGCAGGGCGCTGATGTCGGCATAGACGTTGTCGTGCTTGCGCACCACCGCCACACACTCGCCCTCGTAGGGATGGCCGAGATGGGCGAGGATGATTTTGAGTCCGGGGTGGCGGACCGCCACCGGCTCGATCAGGCGCGGCAGGGTGAAGGCCAGCGGCGCCTGGGCGATGAAGGTCGTGCCGGTGTGCAGCAGCACCGGCAGCCCGTGGCGTTCGGCGTAGGCCCAAAGCGGTTCCAGGCGGTCGTCATCGGGGCTGAAGCCGGCATACATCGGCAGCAGTTTGATGCCGCGCAGGCCAAGCTCCTCATGGCCCTCGTGCAGCTCGTGCTGCCAGCCGTCCTGGGTCGGATCGACCGACAAAAACCCGGTCAGCCGCGCCGGATCCTGGGCGACGTGGGCGGCGATGGTGCGGTCATCGACCCACAACCCCGCGAGGCGGGCCTTGCCGCCGAAGACGATGGTGCGGGTATCGGCCGGCGCCGTGGCGCGGTAGCCTTCAAGCGAGGCGGTGAAATCCACCGCCACCCCCGGTCGCGCCCGCCCGGCCTGGCGCAGGAAGTCGGCGGAGAAATCGCCCGGGAAGTTCCAGGCATGGGAATGAACATCGGTGATCATGGCAAGAGTAC
>JAEYYS010000071.1 GCA_023428335.1 Verrucomicrobiota bacterium
ACACGCGCGGTGGGTCGCACCTCGGCCTCCGCCGCCGCGGCCTCCGCCCGCTCGCGGCGCAGGCGCCAGCGCTCATGCAGCTCGGCCAATTCCCGGCGCAGATCCTGCAGCACCAGCACCGGATGCAACCCGCTGGCGAGGAAGAATCCGGAGACGTAGATGCCACCCAAAATGATCGTCGAACCGGCACGACCCAGCAGGTTGGCCAGAAAACTGCCGCCGATCAAATAACCCAGGCCGCCACCGCCACCGAGCGGCGTGATCTCGTCGCGCTGGTTGAGGATGTCCTGGATCTCCAGCAGGGCGGCAACACTGACCAGCATGAGCGCCACGCCCAGCCAGGAGCGACCGCTGATGCGCGTGTGTGAGGCCAGCTTGCAAACCCCGAACCAGGTCATGCTGAAAGGCAGGACGTAGATCGCCAGACCGGCCAGGAAAAAGGAGTAACCCGCCAGCAGCGCGCCAAGCCGACCAATAAAATTCTGCGTCACCACGTTCGGCTCGTCCGCCGGACTCAGGTGCGACCAGGACGGCAGGTCACCCGGATCGTACGAGATCAAGGCCAACAGGTACATCGCCGCCAGCACCAATTGCAGGATGCCTCCCACTTCGTTCCACGGGTTCAACTTCTCCTGCACGCGGGCGCGCGGGGGACGCGTTTTCGGGGTGTCGGCAGCCATGAAGTCGATGCTTGGGGTGTGCTTTCCTCGCCAATATTGACAGCCGAGTTTAGCAAAATATCAGGATCACTCAATCACGAAGGTGCATAGAAGACGAATTCACAGGCCTTGGCCACAGCCAAGGCGCACCCCTTGCTTGATCCCGATTCTCGGGTTTCCGCTGGGTTTAACCGCGCTTTTTCGGGCTTTTTGCGCCGAATTTGGGTTTTGGAGAGGGTTTTGACGATTTTGACATCGGTCGTTTCCCTGCCCTCGTCGCGGCGGCTGCCGGCTTGCGGCCCGCTTTGACGGCTTGGAATGCCGGCTTTTTGCCGGTCAGCGGCCGTTCGCGGCGACCGGTCTCTGGCGGATTGTCACCCCTCGCCGACGGTGCTGCAGACCTGCGACCGGGTTTATCGGTCCGGGTCGCCGACTTTTTGCCGGTCAGCGGTCGCTCACGCCGATCGGTCTCCGTCTTTTTGCCTGCCCTTGCCGACGAGCCGGCAGGCCTGCGGCCGGGCTGGGCGGACCGCGTCGCTGATTTTTTGCCCGCCGTCGGTCGCGCGCGGCGACCCGATTCCGGCGGTTTGCCGACGGGCTTCTTGCGCAGACGCGGCCGCGGCGGCGCGGCATCGGGGGCGCGCCCGGTGGCGCCGTCCTTGGCAAAGAAGCGTTCGATCTCGGCCTGGCTGAGTTCCTTCCAGCTGCCGCGCGGCAGACCGCGCAGTTCCAGCCAGCCAATGCGCACGCGGGTGAGTCGCTCGACCTCGAAGCCGAGCTGGTAAAACATGAGGCGGATCTGGCGCTTGAGGCCCTGCTTGAGCACGACATGGGCGCGATATTCGGTCACCAGCCAGGCGCGCTCAGCCTTGGCGAAGCCCTCCTCGGTCATCATGCCCTTGACCATCTTGGCCATGGTCTCCTGATCCATGGGCTTGTCGGTGACGACCTCGTACTCCTTTTCCGCACCCTGGCTCGGGTGGATCAGGCGGTGCGAGAGGTCGCCGCGGTTGGTCAGCAACAGCAGGCCGGCACTGTCCTTGTCGAGCCGACCGACGTGATGCAGGGTCTGAAACTGCCGGGGCAGCAGATCGTAAATGGTCAGGCGATCCCGCTCATCGCTGCGGGTGCAGACGTAGCCCTTCGGTTTGTTGAGGGCGATGACGGTCGACTTTTCCAGCCGGATCGGCCGGCCATCGACCAGCACTCGGTCGTCGTCATCCACCTGCGTGGCCAGATCCTTGACAAAATGGCCGTTGATTGAAACGCGCCCCTCAAGAATGACAGCCTCGACTCCACGGCGGGAGCCCAGGCCGCAAAGGCTGAGATAGCGGTTGAGTCGCACGGCGGACGGGCCGGGAAAATCCCAGCCCCGGGGGTTACTCGGACTTGGTCTTGGGCAGACCGGTCGGCAGGCGACCTTCCTTCCACTGGCCACGCGCCTTCATGAGCTTGATGCGCTCGCCGCGCTTCAAGACGCTGCGCTTGGTGCCAACGGATCCGGCGGTTTTGAGGCTGCGATGCTGGGACATGGAATGAACAGAGTAAAGGGTTGAAAAAGGGGTCATCAAATTACCCGCTGGTGGCCGGGGTGCAAATGGTTTGTTTTCGGCGCGACTGAGAAAAGCCGCCGCCGCCGCCAGTTTACTCCCCATGCGCCGCCTTCTGCCCCTGCTGCTGCCGGTCCTTGCCGCTGCCGCACCACCCAACCTGGTTCTCATCGTCAGCGATGACCAGCGCCCGGACACGATCGCCGCCCTGCACGGCACCCACCTGCGCACGCCCCACCTCGACCGCCTGGCCGCGCGCGGCACGGTTTTCACCCGCGCCTACGCCGGCTACCCCATCTGCCATGTCAGCCGGGCCGAGCTCCTGACCGGCTGCACCGCCTTCCGCGCCTACCCGAACTACCCGGCCGGCCCGATTGACCCCGCCCTGCCCCAGCTCGCCGCCACCCTCAGCGCCGCCGGCTACCGGACCTGGTACTCGGGCAAGTGGCACAACGACGGCCAGCCCACCCAGCGCGGCTACGGCGGCATCCGCGCGCTGTACTCCAGCGGCGGCGGCCGCGGCATCGCCGAACCCGAGATCGACGCCCGCGGCCACCCGCGCACCGGCTACCGCGGCTGGACCTTCAAGGACGACGCCGGCAAGCCGGACCCGGCCAAGGGGGTCGGCCTGCAGCCCGACAACAGCCGGCACATCGTCGACGGCGCCCTGCGCGCCCTCGGCGAGTCGCCGCCGGACCGGCCGTTCTTCCTGCACGTCAACTTCGCCTTCCCTCACGACCCGCGCCTGCCGCCTCCGGATCCGGCCCATCACCACGACCCGGCCAAAACGCCGCTGCCGCGCAACTTCGCCCCCGACCATGCCTTCGATCATGGCAACCGCGGCGGCCGCGACGAGTCTCTGCTGCCCATCCCTCGGACGCCGGAGGCGGTGCGCGCCGAACTGGCCGTCTACCACTCGATGATCACCGACCTCGACGCCCAGCTCGGCCGCCTGCTCGACGCGCTGGAGACCGACGGCCGCGACACGGTCGTGGTCTTCACCAGCGACCAAGGACTCGCCCTCGGCAGCCATGGCCTGCTCGGCAAACAAAACTGCTACGAACACAGCATCCGCTCGCCCCTGCTCATCGCCGGCCCCGGCCTGCCACAGGGCCGGCGCAGCGCGGCCCTGGTCATGCTGCGCGACCTGCATCCCACCCTCTGCGAACTCGCTGGCGTGCCGGCACCCGCCAGCGTCCAGGCGCGCAGCCTGCTGCCGCTGCTGCAGGGCCGGGCCGAACGGGTGCACGACCGCGTCTTCGCCGCCTTCACCGACAGCCAGCGCATGGTCTGCGAAACACGCTACAAGCTGATCCTGTACCCGCAGCTCCAGCGCCAGCAGTTGTTCGACCTCACCAACGATCCCGATGAATTGCATGACCTTGCCGGCGATCCCGCCCATGCCGCCGAACGCCGGCGCTTGGAAGCCCTGCTCACCGACTGGCGCCGTGCCCAAGGCGACCCGCTGCACCCCTGATCCACCCCATCAGGAATCATCCATCCAGAATCTCACCACCGCCAGGCAACGGTTGAATGCCGACCGAACCGCGGCAGTCTGACAGGCATGCACCGCCGCCTCTTTCTCGTCGCCCTCGCCGCGGCCCCGTTCGCCTCCGCCCAAGACGCCACGCCCACCGCAGCGGAAGTGCTCGCCCGGGTGCGCCAGAGCTACGCCCTGCAGGATCACCGCATGACCGGCCGCCTGCGCGACAGCAGCAGCGGCCGCGAGGAAGCCCTGGAACTCTCGCTCAGCCAGTCGCTCATGCGCTTCCACTTCCCCGGCCAGCCGCCGGAGACGATCCAGCTCGACCTCACCACCCATCCGGCGACCCTCTGGCAGATTCAAAACAAGGGCGACCTGAAGCGCGTGCCACTGGCGAACTCCGAGCGCCCGGTGCGGGGCATGGATTTCAACTACGAGGATCTGTCGCAGCGCTTCCTCTACTGGGACAAGGTGCAGATGATGGACGCCAACGCCCGCGTCACCGGCGGCGTGCGCTGCTGGCTGGTGCGCGTCACCGCCCCCGACACCAAGGGCCCCTATTACACGGTCGATCTCTGGGTGCACCAGGACAGCGGCGGGGTCGCGCGCATGGACGCCTACGACAGCCGCAGCACCCTGGTGAAACGCTTCGAGGTGACGAAAATGTGGAAGGTCGACAATGTCTCGTCGCTGCGCGAGATGCGCGTGCAGTCCTTCAACCCCGCCGACGGCAAGCGCCAGGGCATCACCTACATGACCCTCGACAAGCCGGAGCGACAGTGACTCGCGGCGTTTGCATTTGCCGGCGCGCACGCTATGCGAAATGGCCCCGTGCCCGCCAACTTCCCCTTTGACACGCTCTGGACGCAGCTCCGTCGCAAGACCTGGATGTGGCTGTTCCGCCAGGCCCAGGTCGCCCAGGGTCAGAAGTGGTGCAAGGCTTACACCGAGATCGGTGCGGTCAGCCTCGTCAACGGCGCGGAACTTGAAATCGCCGGCGCGGCCGGCCGCAGCTCCGACACCCACGAGGAGCCGGTGCTGCGCCTGAAACTCGCCGGCGACACCCTGCACGTCACCAGCGCCTGCACCTGCCACACCGGCCCGCTCTGCGATCACGCCGCCGCCCTGCTGCTCCAGCTCGGCGGGCCGGCGCCGCCGGGCCGCGGGGTGCGGCTCGCCCCC
>JAEYYS010000081.1 GCA_023428335.1 Verrucomicrobiota bacterium
GCTCGGTGGCGAGGCTGGCAACGGCGATCGCCGTCTGGCAGCCAAAGCTTTGAAAGGTCGCCTTGTCGATGACCTTGCGACCGTCCTGCTCGCGAAACTTCAGCCACATGCGCACCATGTCGCCGCAGTCCGGGCTGCCGACCGTGCCGACGGCGTCGGCATCGGCCATTTCGCCGAGGTTCTGCGGATTTTCCAGGGCCGACTGCAGGGTGTCTTCGTTCATCGCGGTTCCCTCAAACTTACGCCATCCGGCCGCAGCACTGCTTGAATTTCTTACCGCTGCCGCAGGGGCAAGGGTCGTTGCGTCCGGCCGTGAGTTTGGGCCGGGCCTGGGGGGCGGCGCGCGGCAGGATGAGGCGCGGGCCCTCGGTGGCGGGATCGTGCGGCTTCGGCTCCTCTTCGGCGGGGCGGCGCTGCGGTGCCGGTTCGGCGCCGGCCTGCTGCATGGCGAGCTGGGCGAGGAACTGTTCGAAGGCGGCGAGCTGCTGGGTGCTCTTGAACAGGTTGCCGAGGACCTCGCCGTTGATGCTGCGCATGAGGTCGGCAAAGATGGCGAAGGCCTCCTGCTTGAACTCGATGAGAGGATCCTTCTGGCCGTAGCTGCGCAGGGAGATGCCCTCCTTGAGGGCGTCGAGAGCATACAGGTGCTCCTGCCAGAGGCGGTCGATGGCGTTGAGCAGGATCATCTTCTCGATCTCCTGCAGCGCCTGCGGATTGGCACCGGCGACCTTGGCGTCGTAGGCGTGCAGGATGCGCTCGCGCAGCCACTCGCACTGCGCCTCGTAGGAGAGCCCCTTGAAGGCGTCGTCGAACTCGCGCAGGCCGATCGGGAAGGTCGTATTCACCCAGTGCAGCAGGCCGGCGTAGTCCGGCTCCAGGTCGCTGCCGCTGTCCTTGGGCAGGAACTCCTCAAGTCGCTCGGTGATGCCCTCCTTGACCGCCTCGTCGATGAGCAGGCGCGGGTCGTTGCTGTTGAGCACGTCGTTGCGGCGCTCGTAGATGACCTCGCGCTGCTGGTTCATGACGTCGTCATACTCCAGCACGCGCTTGCGCCAGGTGTAGTTGCGCTGCTCGACCTTCTTCTGGGCGCTTTCGACGCTGCGATTGAGCCAGGGATGCTGCAGTTCCTCGCCCTCCTTCATGCCGAAGCGCTCCATGATCTTGGTCATGCGGTCGGCGGCGCCGAAGTTGCGCATGAGGTCGTCCTCGAAGCTGAGGAAGAACTTGCTCTCGCCGGGATCCCCCTGGCGCGCGCAGCGGCCGCGCAGCTGGCGGTCGACGCGGCGCGACTCGTGGCGCTCGGTGGCGATGACGAAAAGGCCGCCGAGTTCGGCAACGCCCTCGCCCAGCTTGATGTCAGTGCCGCGGCCGGCCATGTGGGTGGAGATGGTCACCGCCCCGCGCTGGCCGGCGCGGGCGACGATCTCCGCCTCCTGGCGGTGGTACTTGGCGTTGAGCACCGAGTGCGGGATCTTCTGCAGCTTGAGCATGCGGCTGACCGTCTCCGAGGCCTCGACGCTGGCGGTGCCGACCAGCATCGGCTGGCCCTTGGCGTGGCGTTCGTGGATCAGGGCGATGACGGCGGCATACTTCTCGCGGCGGGTCTTGTAGATGCTGTCGTTGTCGTCGACGCGCTTCACCGGCCGGTTGGTCGGGATGGTCAGCACGTCGAGGCCGTAGATGTCGTGGAACTCGGCGGCGTCGGTCTCGGCGGTGCCGGTCATGCCGCCCAGCTTCTGGTACAGGCGGAAGTAGTTCTGGATGGTGATGGTGGCCAGGGTCTGGGTCTCGGCGTCAATCTGCACGCCTTCCTTGGCCTCGACCGCCTGGTGCAGGCCGTCGCTCCAGCGGCGCCCCGGCATCTTGCGGCCGGTCTGGCTGTCGACGATGACGACCTTGTTCTCCTCGACCACGTACTCGACGTCCTTTTCGTAGATGCAGTAGGCGCGCAGCAGCTGGCTGATCTGGTGGATGCGCTGGCCCTGGTGCGACAGACGATCCTGCAACTCGGTCTTTTTGGCGACTTTCTGCGCCTCGGTCAGGGCCGGATCGACGTCAATTTCCGAAAAGAGCGTGGCCAGATCCGGCAGCACGAAGGCGTCGGGCTCGTCGGGGCTGAGGAAACTGCGCCCCTTCTCGCTGAGGTCGGCGTCGTGCGACTTCTGGTCCATCGAGAAGAACAGCTCCTCCTTGAGGGCGAACAGGTCCTTTTTCTGGGTGTCCTCATACAGCTTCAGCTCGGCCTTCTCCATGGCCCGGCGCAGGTCCGGATCCTCCATGCAGCGCATCAGGGCGCGGTTTTTCGGCTGACCGACATGCACCTGGTAGAGCTTGCGGCCGGCCTCTTCGACGTTGCCGGCGGCGGCCAGTTCCTTGGCCTCCGTGACCAGGCTGTTGCAGTAGGTCTGCTGGCGGCGCACGAGCTGCTCGACGAGCGGCTTGTAACGCTCGTACTGATGGGTGCTGTCAGCGCCGGCGACCGGGCCGCTGATGATGAGCGGCGTGCGCGCCTCGTCGATCAAGACCGAGTCCACTTCGTCGACAATGGCGAAGTAGTGACCGCGCTGGACCTGCTGCTCGCGGCTGGAGGCCATGCCGTTGTCGCGCAGGTAGTCGAAGCCGAACTCGCTGTTGGTGCCGTAGGTGATGTCGCAGGTGTACTGCTCGCGACGCAGGTGCGGCGGCTGGTCGTTCTGGATGCAGCCGACCGTCAGGCCGAGGAATTTGTACAGGTAGCCCATCCACTCCGAGTCACGGCGCGCCAGGTAGTCATTGACGGTGATGACATGGACGCCGCGGCCGGTGAGGGCGTTGAGGGTGACCGGCAGGGTGCCGACCAGGGTCTTGCCCTCGCCGGTGGCCATTTCGGCGATCATGCCGCGGTGCAGGGCGATGCCACCGATGAGCTGGACGTCGAAGTGGACCATGTTCCATTTGAGGGGGGTGTCGCAGACCAGATGCTCCTGGCCGCACAGGCGGCGGGCGGCGTTCTTGACGACCGCGTAAACCTCCGGCAGCAGATCGTCGAGCAGTTTCGCCTCGATGGCGGCGAAGCGCGGCTGGATCTCGTTCCAGGCGTCGCGGGCGCGGTCGATGCGCGCCTTTTTGTCGTCCAGGCCGGCGCCGGCCCAGGCGGACTCCGCCAGATAATCCTGCTCCAGCGAGGGAAAGTGCGGCTTGAGGGCGGCAAAGTAGCCGTTGATGTGGCGCAGACAGGCCTCGACCTCCTCCTCGGCGGCAATGCGCAGGGAGACACCGCCGAGGAAGTGCGGTGTGTGGAAGGCGCGGAACTGCTGCTTCCAGGCGGCGCATTTTTCGCGCAGGGCCTCATCCGGCAGCTGCTGCAGTTCGGCTTCCAGGCGGTTGATCTCGACCACAACCGGCTGCAGACGGCGCACGGTGCGCTGGTTTTTGGTGCCGATGATTTTTTTGAGGATCCAGTTGAACATGAGAAGAGAAAGGGCGGGATGGGCGCCGGGCGCGGACGAGGGGAGCCTTACTTATTGAAGCGGATGCAGGACTTGGCAAGGACGAGCGGCGGCGCACCGCTTTGCCGGACGGGAAAAATCCTCCTCGCATTTCCCGGCGGGCTCCGACATCTTGCGCGCATGTCCGACCGCCACGCCACCGCCGCCCAGCGCCGCCGCCACGCGCTGGTTGCCCAATGGCGCGGCGTCGAGGACGGCCCCCTGCTCGATCTGCCGGTGCGCAACGCCGCGGACCTGGTCGGCGAGGTGGTCGCCCAGTCCGGCCTGGCGGAGCGCATGCGCCTTGAGGAGGTGCTGGCCGCCTGGCGCGGCATCGTCGGCGACTTCCTGTTTCAGAATTCGCGGCCGGATTCGATCCAGCGCGGCGTGCTCACCGTGCGCGTGCTGCAACCCGCGGTTCACCATGCTCTGGCGGTCGAACGGCCGCGCCTGCTGCGCCGGCTGCAGCAGCAGCTCAAGGGAGCCGGCATCCGGGACATCAGGCTCAAGCACGGCTGACCTTTGCTCATGAATTGGAACGACTGGTTGAGCCTGCTGCGCTGGCGGGCCCTTGAGGAG
>JAEYYS010000120.1 GCA_023428335.1 Verrucomicrobiota bacterium
CAGCTGGAGCCGGCCGCTGGCCACCGTCGGCAGCCCGGTGCTGCACGACGCCGTGCTCGCCCACCGCCGCAAGGCCGACCCCAAACCCGGCCCCGCCCTCTACGCCCTGCGCGCGCTGGCCCTGGCCCTCGCCGAAAACACCGCCTTCGCCGGCCGCCTCATCGGCAGTCGCATCGTCCATCCACGCGCGATCGACATCGGTTTCGCGGTCGAGGTCGACGACGGCGTGCTGGTGCCGGTGCTGCGCGAGGTCGACAAAACCCCGCTGGCCAGCCTGGTGCCGACCTACAACAAGCTGGTCGAACAGGCGCGGACGCGTCGCCTGCCCAATGACGCCAGCCGTCCGGGCATCGCCACGGTGACCAACTTCGGCACCTTCGGCATTGTCTGGGCCACACCCATCCCGCTGCCGGAGCAGAACCTCGTGCTCGGTCTCGGTGCCGGCAGCAAGGTGCCGCGCTGGAGCGACGAGGTGAACCAGTTCATCCCAGTCACCGAGGCTGAACTGACGCTCAGCTTCGACCACCGCATCCTCGACGGCGGTGGCGCCGGCCGCCTGCTGGCGCGCGTGGCGCAGCTGCTGCAGCAGCCGGAAAAACTTTAAACGGGCGCCCGGCAGGACCGGGCGCCGCCATGGAACTTACTGCTTGGCCAGACTGAGGATCTGGTAATTCTTGGCGTAGGTGCCCAGCGCTTCGGTGGCGGCTTCCTTGGTCAGGCCGTCCTGGCGCGAAACAATGATGAGCTTCTGCGCTTCCGGCGTTTCACCAGCCTTGATGTCGACGCTGACCACATCGGGCAGCTTCTGGGTGAGCGCAGCGGCGACGTGGCTTTTGCAGGAGACACAGACGACGCCGGTGATCTTGCCTTCATAGGTGACCGGCTTGGAGTCGGCAGCGGCGGCGAGGGCGGCAATGGCCAGGGAGAGGGTGGCGATGAGGGTTTTCATACGATGAACGGTAAAAGGTGTACGAGTACGAAAAACGCCGGGACGCGGACGAATCCTGCATCCCGGCGTGAATCACGCGGAGGGCTTACTTGCTCTCCAGCTGCTCGCCCTGCTTCTTCCAGCCGCTGATGCCGGCGGAGAGATGCTTGACGTTGGTGTAGCCGAGGTCAGCGGCCTTCTGAGCGGCCTTCTTGTAGGCGCTGCAGGAGGGGCCACCGCAATAGGCCACCACAAGGGCGTCCTTGTTGGAGGGCAGAGCCGAGGAGAGGTCGCCACCGGTGGAGGCGAAGTCGACGGCGCCCGGGATGTGACCCTTGGCGTACGAGCCGGAGCCGTTGACGTCGATGACGACGACCTTCTTCTCGGCGATCGCCTTCTTCAGGTCGGCAATGCTGATGTCCGGGAACTCAGCGGCCATGGCCGAGGCGGCAAACATGGAGAGGGCGAGTGCGATCAGTTTTTTCATGATTTGGTTTGGATGGGTGGGTTGTGTGGGACGCCCCGGCCGGCGGTGTGACCGACCGGGACGGGAATGAGACGCTGCGGCCCGGGAAATTATTCCCAGACTGGTGGCGACGGGAGATAAAACGTCGCAACCCGGCGCTTCGTTGGAAAAAATCATCGCCACCAGGGCGGCAATCCCGGCAGGGTCTGCTTCAGGATGGCCCGGATCGCCAGCCTTTCGGCCGGCTCCAGGTGCCGGTAGGTCGGGTTCTGCTCGCGCAGGCCCTCGGCCATGCGGAAGTACACCCGCTCCTTGAGCACGGCCGGCAGCTTCTGCCAGGAATCGGTATAGAGCATGTAGCTGCAGCGATGTTTGAAGAGCCGGGTCTTCAGGTCGAAATCCTTGAGCGCCAGCCCGCCCGCCGCCTCCCGGCGGTTGCGCTGGAAGTCGCGCATGAAATCGGCATCCCCCTCGATGCCGCGCTCGGGCAGTTTGGCTTCATCGACAAACAGGATGTAGCGCGCCAGCTCCTCGGCCAGCTCCTCGAACTCCGGCTTGACCCGCATCGGCAGGCTGCCCCGCCCCTCGGCCAACCACTGACGCATGAGGTAGGCGGCATGAAACACCCGGTTCTCGAAGCCGAGCTGATGCTCGTGCACGAGGTGCGGCAGGATGTCGCTGGTCGGCCGCAGGTGCAGGCCCAGGTCCGACATCTGCCCCGGCTCGACCTTTTGCTTCTCGATCCCCTGCCCCGGCACGCTGGTGCCCATGAGGTTGGCATGATGCTCGCGCAGGTGATGTCCGCCGGTCAGGTGCCAGCCGCCAAAGCGGTTCTCGAGCGGGATGTGATGCCCCTGCTCGTCGCGCCGGTAGGTCTCCAGGCTGGCACCGCTCGCCATGGGCAGGAGCGACTCGGCAATCAGCCCCGGCACCCGGCGGGTGGCGGAACCGGCATGGCAGTTGAAGCATTTCTCCGAGCGCGTGATCGGCGGCACACCGCCGCCGGGCCGAAGTTTTTCAAAGATGTAAAACATCGCCCCCAGCTCTGGATCCATCGAGATGACCTCAACCTTGCCGCCCGGCACCCAGCCGATGTAGGTGTCCTCATTGAAGTAGAGCGCCCGCGGATTGCGCGGGTTGATGATCTCGCTCTGCAGCGAACTGGCCGAGAACACCAGCAACTGCGAGGATTCCGGCACGTCCAGCGCCTTCAGGATCGAGGCCAGGAAGGCCTTGTCGTCGGTGGTGTCGAGCGTCACCCGCCCCGCCTCGACCTGCTGACGCAACGCCGCAAAGCGGTCCTTCGGCTCATGCTCCAGGTAGCGGTGCGGCGCCTCCCGGAAGGCCACCTTCGTCTCCAGCGCCGGCAGGGCGAGAGGAACGAGCGGCAGCATGGGAAGAAGGAATCGCATCAGCATGCCCACTCAAACGCCCGCCAACGGCCGGTTGTTGAGTTTTTTCACGACCTCCGCCCGCCATTCGCCATTCCGCCCCGCCTCACTGAACATCGTTGCGCATCGGCGCATGCCGGAGTTGGCCGGCCTCATCGGTGAAAAGGACGACCAGTTGATCGGCCGGAAACTTGAAATTGAGCAGGCAGACCGCCCGGCCCTGATAATGAACTTCCGGAAACGCACCCATGGCCGGAGTGATGGCCACCCGCACCGGCTCGGCAGCGCGGGCACTGGCAGCCGTGCCGGAAACGCTCAGCGGCAGGGTGTCGAGCGGTGTCACCTGCAGCAGGGTCAAGCTTGGCCGTTCGAGGTCGGGCGGACTGACCGGCGACTGATCCAGCTTCCAAGCCAGGCGCGGGCCCGGCTCCTGTTTCGACTTGCTAGTGGCCTTCGCATTCGGCTCGGACTTCTCGGTTCGGAAAGCAACCACCGTGCTGATCTGTCCGGTCTGAATGTTCACCTCCAGCGCTTCCTTGCCGAGCAAGACATGTTCCAGTTCGACCTTGTACGTGCCGGGCGACAGCCCCACAGCGCCAGTGGCCTCGCCCGCCTTGAAGCCTTCCGGTGCGGCTTCCGTGCCATCAATGCGCACCTGCAGAGCCCCGGACAATCCGACGGCGTTGACCAAGCGGAGGAAACCCATGTCGGCCGGCACCTCCGGAACGGGTGGCGGTTCTGTTGGCGCCGCGTTCTCCTGGCCCGACAGGGAGAATGGCAAAACGGCCAGCAGGCCAAGCAGAAGGGGGATGAAACGGCGGCGACAGGGAGCAGGGACGGCGAACATGACAGGCGGGCAACAGGAAAGATTAGGGCGCAGCGGCGAGCGCCCAAGTCGGCGTGGCAACCGGCAGACGCAGACGCATGGTGAAGGTGCGGACCTCAGCATCGTCGAGATCGTTCTCGGGGGTGCCATTGGTGAGCGCGACCGCGCGCACCCCCTCGCCGCGCCAGTCGGGCAAACTCTTCAGCAGGCGACCGGTCTGGCGGTTGGTGAGGCGCAAACGCACTTCCACCCAGACGGGCAGTCGCTCCTGCGGCCAAAGGGCCGGCACCACCGCGGCGGGATCAAGCTGCTCCAGCGCCCGGCAGTCGAAACGGATGACATCATGGGCCAGCACGGCATTGCGCGCCCGTGCCCGGCTTTCGGCATCGGCAGGTTCCTGCGCGCTTTCCAGCGCCGTCCAGTCCGCCTCAAACACCATCGGCTGCCCCTGCAGGCGGTGCGACTCAATCCGGCGGTAGGTTTCGGCGGCGGAGAGTTCGCGACGCACCAGCTTCTGACTGGAGGCATCGGGCTCCAGGCCACTGGCACCGCCGTCGGGGGTCAGGGCCAGTCCATAGAGCACAAGGCGCAGGTCGCCACGTCCCGTGTCGCGACCGCGCTGGCTCGGTTTGACGGTGCGCAGGAAGGCGAGACGGGTTGTGGAAACCGATTCCCCCGTTCCGGTTTGCAGCAGAAACCGCAGCAGCGGCCGACCGGCAGCAGCAGCCGGTTCATCGGCCAGCGGGCCGCCGTCAGGGAGGACCGCCATCGAATTCAGGTCGTCAGCCAGCAGTCGCAGGGCAGCACGGCCCTCACGCTGACTGGAGAACTGCTTTTCCTGCCGGGTCCAGGAATCCAGCGATGACACCATCATCTGCAGCAGGGCGGTGGTCAGAATGAAGGCCACCGCCAGGGTGACAAGCAACTCGACCAGGGAGAAACCTGGTCGCGAGCCAGACAAGAACGAAGCAGGGTGCGGGCGGCGCATGACGGCATCACTTCGAACTGAGCAGGGCGTAGCGACGCACCTTGCGGTTGCCTTCCGGTGCCGAGGCGGGCGATTCGACGCGAATGATGATCCGGTCCAACAGCGGATCCTGCGGATCGGCCAGGCGATCGACCCGGGCGAAAGCCGAAGCGGCAAACGTCGGGCTGCCACTGCGGTAGGCCTCGGCCACCGCAGGACCGTCGTAACGGCTGTGCTGGAGCACCTTCATCGTCTCGTCCACCAGTACGATGAGCGGCTGTGCAGCCTCTTCCCCGGAAGCGGCCGCTGCGGGCGGTGCCGGCGACGACGCTGCCGGGTCCGACTCCCGCACTTCGCCCGCAAGCTGGCGGAGCAGCACGCCGGCGGCGGTTTCATCCTTGGATTCGCGAGCGACATCAAGCGTGCCGGTCAGCAGACCAAGCACGGTGAGCAGGCTGGTCGCCGTGATGGCGACGGACAGCATGCATTCAGCG
>JAEYYS010000135.1 GCA_023428335.1 Verrucomicrobiota bacterium
GAATGCCACGGCCCAAGCACAAAAACCGGCTCAGCGACAACGAATCGCCACGGAGGCACCGTGGGCGTCGAGCCCCTCGACGGCGGCAAAGGCGCGCACGACCGGCTCCGAGCGGGCGCAGCTGTCACGGTTCAGCCGAATCAGGCTGGTGCGACGCTGGAACATGTCGACCGTCAGGCCCGGGAAGGACTTGCCTGCCCCGCCGGTCGGCAGGGTGTGGCTGGGCCCGGCGAGGAAGTCGCCCACGGCCACCGGCGAGTGATTGCCGAGGAAGATGGCACCGGCGGTGCGAATGAGCGGCAGGATCTCGGCCTCGCGCTCGGTGATCAGGCTGAGGTGTTCCGGCGCGTAGGCGTTGACCAGGCGGGCGCCCTCCGCGAGCGAGGGCACCAGCAGGCAGAACACGCCCTTGTCCAGCACCGGCCGCAGCTGTTCTTGGCGGCTGAGGCTGGCCGCCTGGCGCTCGACCTCGGCGAGCACCGCGTCGAGCAGCGCCGCGTCGTCGGTGAGAAAACCGGCCTGGCTGTCCTTGCCGTGCTCAGCCTGGGCGAGAATGTCGGCGGCGATGAAGGCGGGATCCCCCGTGTGGTCGGCCAGAATCAGCACCTCGCTCGGGCCGGGCAGCAGGTCGATGGCGACCGCGCCAAAGACCTGACGCTTGGCCTCGACGACGAAGCTGTTGCCGGGACCGAAGATCTTGGCGACCGGACGGATCGACTCGGTGCCGTAGGCGAGGGCGGCGATCGCCTGGGCGCCGCCAACGGTGTAAACCTCGGTGGCACCGGCGAGCTTCAGGGCCGCAAGCAGGCCCGGATTGACCTTGCCGTCGCGGCCGCAGGGGGTGCAGACGACGATTTCCGGCACACCGGCCGCGGCGGCCAGGGTGACAGTCATGAGGGCGGTGGAAACCAGCGGCGCCGAACCTCCCGGCACGTAGCAGCCGACGCGTTCAAAGGGGTGGTAGACCTCGCCGACCTCGGCGCCCTGCGCGTTGGTGCCCGACCAGTCCTGGCGCAGGCTGCGGCGGGAGAAATCGAAGACGTTGCGGTGCGAGGCCTCAAGCGCCGCGCGCAGCTCGTCGCCAGCCTGCTCCCAGGCGGCCTGCAGTTCGGCGACCGGCACCTGCAGTTCGCCGAGGCGGACGCCGTCAAAGCGCTCGGTGAAATCGCGCAGGGCGGCATCGCCGCGGGCGCGCACCTCGGCAATCACCCCGGCGACGACCTCGCGGACATGGTCGCTGGCCTCGGCGCGGCGGTCGAGGGCGGCGGCGGCTTGTTTCCAGTCGGGATCGGTGTGGCGGAGGACTTTCATGGGACAGGGTTACGTGCCAAGCAATGCCGAGGCGTCAACCGGTGAGCGGACGGCCGCCGTCACTGGGTGGCGAACTTGGTGAGCAGGCCGCGCTTGCGGGTCAGGCGCAGGATTTGGAAGAACAGCGCGCCGGCGGCCACCAGATAGACCAGGTTGAGCAGGACCGCCTTGACCAGCAGGCCGGTGGCCATGGTGCCGGTCTGCATGACCTCGCGCATGCCTTCGAAGACGTAGGTGGCGGGGAAGCACCAGGCCAGCGGCTGCGACCAGGCGGGCATATCGGCCACCGGATAAAACACCGCGACCACCGGCTGGATGAAGAAGGGAACGGCCCAGGCCAGCGATTCGGCCGCCTGACCCCAGCGCAGGATGAGGGCGGTGGAGATCATGCCGAGCGACCAGCCGAAGAGCATGAGATTGAGGAAAAATGGCACCAGCCACCACTCGAGGGTGAAAAGATTGAACTGGTAGGCGAGCCAGGACACCAGGCCGAGCACGACGCCGGTGACGCAGATGCGCAGCACGCCGACCATGAAGGTGGCGGCGAGGTACTCGGTGGTGCGCACCGGGGCGACGAAGACGTTGAGCAGGTTGCGCGTCCAAACGTCTTCCAGGAAGGAGATCGCAACACCCTGCTGGGCGCGGAACAGGATGTCCCAGAGGATCATCGCGCCGAGCAGGAAGAGGATGAAGCCGCCGAACTCCTGGGTGGTGTTGCGCTGCAGGAAGAGGGTCAGGTTGCCCCAGACCAGCAGGTCCACCAGCGGCCAGAAGATCATCTCGACCAGACGGATCGGGTTGCGCGTGTAGAGGAAGATGTAACGGAGCACGAGGGCCCAGATGACGCGGAGATTCATGGTGGTGCGGTTACTCCTCGATGTCGCCGCTGCGGGCGATCTTGATGAAGACGTCCTCGAGGGAGTTTTCGGCGAATTTTTGCACGATCTGGTCCGGCGTGCCCTCGGCGACGATGCGGCCCTTGTGCAGGAAGATGACGCGGTCGCAGACCTCCTCGATGTCGCGCATGTTGTGGCTGGTGTAGAGAATGCCGATGCCGCGCTCGGCCTGCACCCGGCGCACGACCTTGCGCACCTTGTCGGCAATGTCCGGATCGAGGCTGGCGGTGGGCTCGTCGAGCATGAGCAACTCGGGATCGTTGAGGAAGGCCTTGCAGAGATTGACGCGGGTCGATTCGCCGGCGGAAAGCTGGCCGGTCACGCGGTCGGCCAGGTGGGCGATCTCGAGCAGTTCGAGCAGGCCGGCGATCTTGCGCTTGGCGTCGCGCACGCCGTAGATCTGGGCAAAGACGATGAGGTTCTGCCAGACCTTGAGGTTGCCCGGCAGGCTGACGTAGGCCGAGGAGAAATTGGCGCGCTGGAGGATCTCGATGCGATGCTTGTGCAGCGACTTGCCAAAGGCCGACAGCTCGCCCGAGGTCGGCAGGGTCAGGCCGAGCAGGCAGTTCATCGCCGTCGTCTTGCCCGCGCCATTGGCCCCGAGCAGACCGAGGATCTCGCCGCGGTGCAGGCGCAGCGACAGCCGGTCGAGCGCCTTGACGCCGTCGAACTCGCGCGTCAGGTCGCGCGCTTCCAGGATGACTTCGCGGGGGTCGGGGTCGGACATGGGGGGCGCGCAGATTCGCGCGGATCGACCGGATTGCAACCGCGCGCCGATCCCCACCGTCGGGCGCACGCTTGGGATCCTAGCTGGGCCCCCGAAAAAGGCCGGATTCGGCCGTTGACAGCCGTCGACCCGAGCCTTTGTTGCCGCCGTGGCGCGGCTGTGGCCGTGCGGTCGGTGAAGTTTTTCTGACTCATGGCAACACAAGGCCAGCACCAGGAAGATTCCGTCCCTGCCTGCCAAGGCGGCGGTGGCCAGACCATTGTCGAGCTTTGCGACGTCCGTGACGGCGGCCTGATCTTCTGGTCGCGCCAGCGTTTCGACATCGGCGCGGAACTGCAGGTGCGCATCCGTCGCGACGCCCTCGGCGCCGCCCCGGGCCATCTCTCGGAATGGGTCACCGTGCGCGGCTTTGTCGTCGAATGCCCCGCCGTGCGCCGCCCCGACGGCTCGCATGCCTTCCGCATCTGCCTGCTGCTCGACAGCGCCCTGGTCCCCTGCCCGGCCGCGGCGCGTGAAACTACCGGCTGCCCACGGGTGGCTACCCGGTTCCCCGGGCTGGCCGCCCCCGGCCTGAACTGAGATCAGCGACGCCCCGCCGCCGCGTGCGCGGCCGCGATGAATTCGCCGCGCGTGGCTGCAGCGGCAAGTGCGTCGGCGGCAACGCCGAGTCCGCGTGCCAGTTCCAGCCAGCGGGCGCGCAGGGCCGGCTCCAGAGGTTTGTCCAGCCCGACCTCATGCCCGGGGTTCGCCTCGAAATACTGACCATGCAGGTTGCGACCGCGCTGACCGGGTTTGGCCGGCATCGGCTCCAGGCCATGCAGGCCGCCGGCCGCACCCCACCACTGCACGGCGGCAAACAGCGCGTGTCCCGGCGGCACATCGCTGGTGTAAATCGTCGCCGAGCCATCTGCGTGCAGTCGCTTCTGCAGCTCGGCCACCGGCACGGCGGCCACGCCGCGGCCATCGCCGGCCGCCAGCACCGCTGCATGACCCGCGGCCTGGCCCAGCGACATCCAGATGGGTTCCAGGCGCAGCGCGCAAAAACCGATGTGGGAGGACGACACCGCCACCGGCACGAGCAGGTTGTCGACCTCGTTGGGCACCAGCGCGCCGTAGGGCACCTGGTAGGGCGGCACCGGGTTGTACAATTCACCACCATGCTTGCCGCCGATCAGCGGCCCTTCATGGCTCGTGCCATGGCAGTTGTTGCCGTAATCGCCCATGGCAATCGCGTCCCGGAACAACCTGGCACGGGCATCGCCCGGCGCGTGCTCGCTGTCCTGCTGGACGTACACATGCCGACCCACCATGCGACGGGCCTCGCGCACGTAGAGCTGCGGCGGCAGATGCCCGGTGTCGGTGAACTCATCCCGGCACCAGCCCCATTCGGCCGCCGGCTCGCGAAACGGCGCCGGCACGGACGGATCGTTGGCGAGGAAATACAGCAGCCCAACATTGTAGCGCAGGTGCTCGTCGAAGATGGCCTGGCGGGTGGCGGCATCACCCTCGGGCCAGCCGAGATTGGCGCCGGGCATCGACAGGCGCACCAGCCCGCGCGAGACGTCATTGATGTCATACTTCCGATTCGGCAGGGCCGGCAGATGGGCCTTGACGATGCAGCCGGAGGGATAGCCGTAAACGCTGCGAATTTTGCCCGATTCCAGAATCGGCAGGACGTCGAGGAAGTCCTCGCGACGATAACCCTTGGGCGCCTGGATCGGCACGCGGTTGGCCGGGTCATCGGTGGCGCAGAATCGGAAATTGTAGGCCTGCAACTCGCGATCCCCCTGCTCCGGTGCCAGGGATTCGCCATACGCATCCTTCCCTTCGCGGCCGACATGATACTTCACCCCTGCCGCCGCCATCAAGTCGCCCTCGTAGCTGCCATCGATGAAGACCAGCGCGGCCACATCGATGGCCGTCTCTCCCTTGCCAAAGCGCGCCGAGATGAGGCGCCGATCCTTCACCTGCACCGACAGCAGCGGCAGGTTTCGTCGCACGGTGATGCCGGGTTGCCCGGCCAGCATCTGCTCGAGCACAAGCCGGTTCACCTTGGGTTCGCCAAAGACCCCTTCGTGGCAGTCCTTCACCTGCGCGGAATCAGCGCCATGGGTCGCGACGTAGTGCGCCTTCACCCGGCGACTGAATTCCAGAAAGCTGCCGGTGAGCGACTCCACCGTGTGGTAATCGGTGTGCGACAGGCCGCTGGTCAACAGGCCGCCCAGGTGGGGTGTCGGCTCGATCAGCAGCACGGGCATGCCTGATTTCGCCGCGGCCAAGGCTGCCGCAATGCCGCCCGGTGTGGCGCCGTAGAT
>JAEYYS010000214.1 GCA_023428335.1 Verrucomicrobiota bacterium
TCGGCGGTGCGCGAGCAGGCGGACGCGCTGCGTGGCGCGCTCGGCGATGCCTCCGCCGATGTGCGCATCACCGCCGCCCAGAGCCTCGGTTTGCACGCCGGTGCCGCAGACCTTCAGGCGGCGCTCGACCGCCTGTCGGCCCTGGCCGCGCCGCGGGACAACGGCGTGCTGACGGCCATGCCCGCGCTGGCGGCGATCGAGGCGCTCGGCGAGCGCGCCAAACCCCTGCATGCGGCGATCGCCGCGATGGCGGTTGACGGTCCCTCGCCGGACGGTCGCTACAACAGTTATGTGCCGCGTCTGATCGTCAACATCGTGCCCGATGCCAAACCGGCCGCGCCGGCGAAGGCGAAGCGCAAGAAAAAGTGAGCGGAATCAGGCCTCCGGTCCCTGCAGGGTCATCACGCATTCTAGGTGCTTGGTCTGCGGGAAGAGATCGAAGGGCTGCACCTTCAGCAGGGTGAAACCGGCTCCGGTGAAGCGCACGAGGTCGCGCATCTGGGTGGCCGGATTGCAGGAGATGTACACGACACGCTTGGGGGCGAAGGCGAAGAGCTGGTCGAGAAAGGCCTCGCTGCAGCCGGCGCGCGGCGGATCGACCAGCACCACCGTTTCCGCACCCGGTCTCGGTACCGATTCGAAGATGGCGCCGGCGTCGGCGGCCAGGAAGCGGCAGTTGGCGAAGCCGTTGAGTTCGGCGTTGTGCGCCGCCTTGCGCACCGCGCTCTCGGAGATTTCGACGCCGAGGATTTCCTCGAACTCACGAGCGGCACTGAGGCCGAAGAGGCCGCTGCCGCAGTAGGCGTCGAGCAGGCAGAGGGCGTCGGTCTGGGCGCGCGCCTCGCGCACCGCGTGGGCGACGAATTCCGGTAGGATGAAGGGGTTGTTCTGGAAGAAATCGCCGGCCTGGAATTCGAAGCGTACGCCGTTGACCTCCTCGATGGCGATGGCGTCGGAGCGGGTGAGCACGCCGTTGGCGGCGGCGCGCAGCAGCAGGGTGGCGCCGTTTTTGAAGGTGCCGGGCACCGCGCGTGCCTCGGCGCGGGCGCGTGACAGGCCCTCGTTCAATTCCGGCATGGCGATCGGGCATTCGGCGACGTCGACCATGGCGTTGCGCGTGCCCGCGCGCAGGAAGCCGATGGCGCCGATCTCGCCATCCTTCGGTCTTTGGAAATGCGGTGTGATTTTCGAGCGGTAGCCGTACTGGCGGGGCGAGGCGACCACCGGCAGCACGGGGTGCTTGATCCGGGCCATGTGCCAGAGCAGTTCCTCGACCTGGCGGCGTTTCCACTCGAGCTGGCGCTCGTAGGCGAGGTGCTGGTACTGGCAGCCGCCGCACTGGCCGAAGACGCCGCAGACCGGCGTCACCCGGTCGGGCGAGGCCTGCAGCACCTCGATGACGTCGGCTTCGCTGAAGTTCTTGTGGTTGCGGTAAACGCGCGCGCGCACCTTTTCGCCGGGCAGGGCGAAGGAGACAAACACCACCCAACCGTCGACGCGGGCGACGCCGCGGCCCTCGTTGCTGAGGGTGTCGATCTGGAGTTCCAGTTCCTGGTGGTAGGCGAAGGGATGGGGATTGAATCGGCGCGGCGGCGGCATGGGCAGACTTTCATAGCGCGGGAGCGGCGGCGGGCCAAGGCCGGATTCTGGCGCAATCCTTGCTTGAGACAGGGGAGGGAAGGAGACAAGGAAAGGCATGCTGGACGAAACCCGCCGTGAAATGGCCCGCCTGCTGCGCGGACTCGAGTTCGACTCGGGACGTGCCGTGCTGAAGTTTGTCGCCTGTGCCCTGGCGGCGCTGGCAGCAGCCTGGCTGCCAGAGCATGCCGGTTTGACCGAGGCCGGGCGCTGCTCGCTGGCCATCGTGCTTCTGGGGGCCGGCCTGTGGATCAGCGAGGCGATCCCGGCCTTCGCGGTCGCCCTGCTGGTCATTGGTCTGCAAATCGTCGTGCTCGGTCGCGAGGGCGGCGTGCTGGTGGCGATTGGCGACAGCAATGCCTGGGAAGCCTATGTGCGGCCGTGGGCGAGCCCGCCGATGTGGCTGTTCTTTGGCGGGCTCGTGCTGGCGCGCGCGGCCGAGCGCACCGGTCTGGATCGTGAGGTCGCCTCGCGGGTCATCGCCTGGAGCGGTGGCCGGCCGTCGCGCCTGCTGCCGGCGGTGATGGCGCTGGCCTTTGGCTTCAGCATGTTCATGTCGAATACCGCCACGGCGGCGATGATGCTGGTCATGCTGCGGCCGGCGCTGTCAGCCCTGCCTGACGGCTCGCGCACGGCGCGCGCCCTGCTGCTCGGGCTGGCCTGTGCCGCCAATCTCGGTGGCATGGCGACGATCATCGGCACGCCGCCCAACACCATCGCGGCGGCCCTGCTGCAGGATTCGGCTCAGGTCGACTTTCTGCGCTGGAGCCTGCTGGCGGCGCCGCCGGCGCTGCTGCTCTTCCTGGTTCTGTGGGCGGTGCTGGCTCGGCCCCTGCGGTCGGAAAACAGCACACGGTTCGTCCTGCCACCCGCCGCGGAAGCACCGACGGAGGGTGCCCGGGTGCGCCGCTGGCAGCGATTGGCCACCCTTGTGGTCTTTCTGCTCACCGTTGCGCTGTGGATGTCGGGTGCCTGGCATGGGGTGCCGACCGGGGTCGTTTCCTTCGTGCCGATCGTCGCCCTGTCGATGATGGGCGTCATCCGCCGCCAGGACATTCGGGCGATCGATTGGGACGTGCTCATCCTGCTCGCCGGCGGGCTTTCGCTGGGGGTTGGCATCGAGCAGTCCGGGCTGGCGGAATGGCTGGCGGGTCGCGTCGGCGACGCCGGTTTGCCGGCCTGGCAGGCGGCGCTGGCGCTGTCCGGCCTGGCCGCGCTCGTTTCCAACCTGATGAGCAACACGGCGGCGGCCAACATCCTGCTGCCGGTGACCCTCGTCATTGCCCGCGCCATGGGCGGCGGCCCCGGCGCCGAGGCGGCCTTCCTAGTGCCGGTGGCCCTGGCCTGCTCGACCGCCATGGCCCTGCCGATCTCGACACCGCCCAACGCGCTGGTCTATGCCAGTGGTCGCCTGCGCGGCACCGATTACCTGCTGCCCGGCCTGCTCATGCTCCTGATCGGCCCGCCGCTGGCGGTGGTTTGGTGCCGCTGGATTGGCTGATCGTCGCCGCCGCTTTTTTTCTTCTGGCACGTGCGCGCCGCCGCGCTTATCTCGGCGGGTGGAAGACAAGGATTACAAGGTCAAACTGGAAATTTTCGAGGGCCCCCTCGATCTGCTGCTGTACCTCATCAAGAAGGATGAGATCGACATCTATGATGTGTCGCTCGAGCGCATCACCAAGCAGTACCTCGAGTACATCGACACCTTCAAGATGCTCAACGTCGAGCTGGCCAGCGAGTTCATCGTCATGGCGGCCAACCTGATGTACATCAAGAGCCGCGAACTGCTGCCGCAGGCCCAGCAGCCGCCCGAGGAGGATGCCGACGAGGAGGATCCGCGCTGGGAACTCATCCGTCAGCTGGTCGAGTACAAAAAGTTCAAGGACGCCGCCCAGTTCCTCGGCACCCAGGAGGCCAAGGCCGACGAATTCTTCGCGACCAACCCCGAGTTGCCCGACCTCGAGGCACCGGTGGCGCCGAGCATCGGTCAGGTTGGCATCTTCGACCTGATCCGCGCCTTCCAGCGCGTGCTCAAGCGCTTCGAAAACACGACCGACATCCGCGAGATCGTCAGTGACCGCTTCACGGTCGCCGACAAGATCGAGCACCTGCTGGAGGCCATCCCGGTGGGCGAGCGTGTGCGCTTCGAATCGCTGTTCAGCGATGCCGCCAGCCGGGTCGAGGTCATCGTCACCTTCCTGGCCATGCTCGAGCTGATGAAGCTCAACCACCTGCAGGTGGAGCAGGAGCAGATGTTTGGCGAGATCATTGTCCTGCGACCGGCGCTGTAGCTTTTACAGCTCCAACTGGATGCCCAGCTCGCAGACCTGCCTGGGCGGCAGTTCGAAGTAGCCGGTGGCCGGGCGCGACAGGCGCGAGAGCATGACAAAGAGCTTCTTGCGCCAGCGCGCCATGCGCCCGGCGCCGCTGGTGAGCAGGACCTCGCGGCTCTGGTAGAAGGTGAGGCCGCCGCGCTTCAGGCGGACGCGCGATTCGAGGGCGGCGCAAAGGTCGTCAAAGACGTTGGGCGACTCGGCAAAGCCGTAGTGCAGAACGACGCGCCAGAAGCGGTCGTGATACTCCTCGATCTCAAAGCGGCCGCCTTCGGCGGCATGCGCCGCGGGCTCGAACTTCACCGTCAGCAGCACCACCTGCTCGTGCAGGGCCTTGTTGTGCTTGAGGTGATGAAGCAGGGCCAGTGGCAGGCCGTCGGCACTGGCCGACATGAACACGGCGGTGCCGGGCACGCGGATGACGCGGCCTTTCTGGATTTCCTCGATCAGGTACTGCACCGGCAGGCGACCGCGCTGCATGGCCTGGAAAAGGATGGCACGGCCGTCGGTCCAGGTTTTCATCACCACCCACATGACCGCCGCCACGGCCAGCGGGAACCATGCGCCGTGGAAGAATTTTAGCAGGCTGCCGGAGACGAAGCCGAGCTCGATAATCGCGAACAGCGCCGCCGGCAGCAGGGCCTTCCAGGCGGGCCAGTCCCAGACCCGCCGGGCCACCAGTCCGAAGAGCAGGCTGGTCAGCAGCATGTCGAGCGAGACCGACAGGCCGTAGGCCGAGGCGAGGGCGCTGGAGCTTTCGAAGTGGATGACCAGGGCGATGCAGGCGGCCATGAGCAGGAAGTTCACCTGCGGCATGTAGATCTGGCCGCGCACGTCCGGGTTGGTGTGCACGATGCGCAGACGCGGCAAGTGGCCGAGCTGGACCGCCTGCTGGGTGAGCGAGAAGACGCCGGTGATCATGGCCTGCGAGGCGATGATGGTCGCCAGGGTGGCGAGCAGGATCATCGGCACCAGCAGCGCCTCGGGCACGAGGCGGTAGAAGGGGTGCTGAATCGCCGTCGGATCGCTGACCACCAGGGCGCCCTGGCCGAGGTAATTGAGGGTCAGCGCCGGCCAGACCAGGCTGAACCAGGCCCGTCGCAGGGGCTGGCGGCCAAAGTGCCCGATGTCGGCATAGAGGGCTTCGCAGCCGGTCACCGCCAGCAGCACCATGCCCATGATGACGATGCCGTGGGCACCGTGGTGGAGCAGGTAGGAGAAGCCCCAGTGCGGGGACAGCGCGGTGATCACCTCGGGATGTTCCAGAAAGCGATACAGGCCGAGGCCGCCGAGGGCGAGGAACCAGACCACCATCACCGGGCCGAAAAAGACGCCGATGCGCGCGCTGCCGTGGCGCTGGACGAGAAAGAGGCCGAGAAGGATGACCACGGCAATCGGCACCACCCAGCCGGAGAAACCGGGATTGAGCTGGCCGAGCCCTTCGACTGCCGACAGCACCGAGATGGCCGGCGTGATCATGCCGTCGCCGTAAAGCAGTGCGGCGCCGAACAGCACGATGAGCACCGTCACCGCGAGCGCTCGTGGCGACAGGGCCTCGCGCTTCGAGCGCAGGAGCGACAGCAGGGCGAAGATGCCGCCCTCGCCCTGGGCGGTCGCCAGGCTGACCAGGCTGAGGTACTTCAGCGCCACCATGACGGTGAGCGACCAGAACATCAGCGAGATCGGCCCGTAGACCATCTCGGGGCCGTGGGCCGGATCGTAGCCGGCATGGGCCAGGCACTCGCGCAGCGCGTACAGTGGACTGGTGCCGATGTCGCCAAAGACCACGCCCAGGGCCGCGAGGGCAAGCGACCCGGTGCTGGAGTTTTTGGCGTTGGACATTCGGTCGTTCGCGGTCCTGTGATGGATCGGAACTCCGCTTTCCTAGCCGCAGCAGCCAGCAAATCAAGATCATTCCCGGATGGCGCGGCTTCTTGAGCCGATCCAGGGTTGCCGCCCGGCGCCGTTTTTTCCCGGGTTGCTCGCCGGCAAAGCGGTGCTAATGGACGCCTGTCCATGCACCCCCCGCTCCGGCCCTTCCTCCGTTCCCCGCGCTCCTGGCTCGCCCTCGCCGCGCTGCCCCTCGTTCTGGCCGGTGCGGATCGCGCCGCGGCCCAGTCCGCCGTGCTGTCCGCGGACACCTTCAACCGCAAGGTCCACGTCGCCGCCCAGGGCAACGCCCGGCGACCGGTCGGCGGCCTCGCCAAAATCGCCACCGCCATGGTCACCCTCGACTGGGCGGAAGCCTCGAAGATGGGGGTCAACATCCTCGCCACGGTGCCCGAGTACGCACCGCGCGTCGCCGGCAGCAACACCCTCGGCCTGCAGCCCGGCGACAAGGTGACGCTGCGCGACCTGATCTGTGCCACCATGATGACCGGCGACGACCTGGCCCCGATCACCCTCGGCGAGTTCGTCGGCCGCGACCATTTGTACCGGCTGGGCCGTCAGGGCAGCGCGCTCGACGAGTTTGCCCGCCAGATGAATCAGCTCGCCGCGCGCGAGGGGGCCACCCACACCCGCTTCACCAATCCGCATGGGTATGAAAACACCCGCACGGCCTCCTACTCGACGGCGGCCGACATCGCCCGCCTGGCCCTGTACGCAGTGTCGCGCCCGGCCCTGCGGTTTTACACGAATCAGCGTCACCGCACGATCACCGTGTATCGCGGCGGCGCCCAGGTGCAGGTGCCGCTGACCAACAACAATCCGCTGCTGGCGGTGTCGGGCATCGACGGCGTCAAGTATGCCGCCACCACTCGTGCCGGCGGCTGTCTGGTCGTTTCCGCCGAGCGTCCGGCCTCGGTCATCAAGCAGCCCGACGGCAGCAGCCTGATTTACCGCCACCGCATGGTCGTCGTCGTGCTCGGCTCCGCCGATCCGGCGGCCGAGGCGCATGCGGCCCTCCAGCAGAGCTGGAATGCCTATGACCGCTGGATTGCCGCCGGCCGGCCGATCAGCGACGAGCGGCAGATGCTGAATCACTTCTGATTGGCACCCTTTCTGCGCCGGATTTTTTCAACCCACGAAGACACAGCATCCAGACCCATGCGCATCGGCATCTTGAACAGCGGCGGGGATTGCCCCGGACTCAATGCAGTCATCCACGGCGTCGTCGGCGCCGCCCACAATCTCGGCTGGGAGGTGGTCGGTTTTCGTGACGGCTTCGAGGGCCTGCTGCCGCCTGGCGACTACATGATGCTCGATCCGGGCCGCACTGTCGGCATCATGAAGCTGGGGGGCACGATCCTCGGCACGACCAACAAGGGCCACTTCGTCGCCAAGGTCGGCGAGGGCAATGTTGCCGAGGTGCCGAAGGAGATCGTTGAACGGGCCAAGAGCACCCTGCGCCATCTCGAGATCGGCGCGCTCATCGTGGTCGGCGGCGACGGCTCTTTGACCACCGCCCTGCAGCTTTACAAGATGGGCATCCCGGTCATCGGCGTGCCGAAGACGATCGACAACGACATCCAGGCCACGGCGATGACCTTCGGCTTTGACTCCGCCTGCCATGCCGTGGTCGACGCGCTCGACCGCCTGCACACGACGGCGGAGAGCCACAAGCGTGTCATTGTGCTGGAGGTCATGGGCCGGCATGCCGGCTGGATCGCCCTCTACGGTGGCATGGCCGGCGGTGCCGAGGTCATCCTGCTGCCCGAGATTCCCTTTCGCATGGAGCATGTGGCTGAGTCCATTCGCCGGCGCGATGCGCGTGGCCTGCACAGCACCCTCGTCGTCGTCGCCGAAGGCGCCCGCCTGGAGTCCGGTGAACTGCTCAAGAAGGAGGACGTCGGCGGCAAGGGCGAGGACCGACTCGGTGGCATTGGCGAATACGTCGCCAAGCGCATCGAGGCGCTCACCGGCAAGGAGACGCGCGCCTGCACGCTCGGCCACCTCCAGCGCGGCGGTGCACCGACCGCGATCGATCGCATTCTCGGCGTGCGTTTCGGCGCCAAGGCCGTGCACCTCATCGAGCAGGGCAAGTTCGGCCGCATGGTCAGCTACCAGCAGTACAGCGTTGGCGATGTCAGCATCGAGGAGGCGGTCAACCAGCTGCGTCTGGTCGAGCCGGGCAGCGAAATCATCCGCGCTGGTCGCAGCATCGGCATCTGCTTTGGCGACGCCCCCGGCAAGGACTGAGCGGCCAAAACCGCTGGCACGTGACAGTGACCTGCAGGTTGGGGACGGCGGAGCTGGCAACCCCGCGGTCGCTGCCCGCGGCTACAACGGAATGTCAAGGCGACAGCCGTGGCTTGACCGATAGGCGAACGCGTGCTGACTGGCAGCATGGCCGATTTTTTCACCTTCGAACAACTGCAGGACTGGGATCGTTGCGGCAGCGCCGTCGTGCCACCCGCGCGCCTGGCGGTCATCGGCGATCCCGTCGCGCATTCGAAGTCGCCGCAGATGCACAACCCGGCGCTGCGTGCCTGCGGCCTCGACGCCAGCTACATCCGCGTGCAGGTGCCGCCTGGCCGGGTGCGCGAGGCCTTTGGTCTGTTCGCCCGCCACGGCTTCCTCGGCGTCAACATCACCATCCCGCACAAGTTCGAGGCGCTGGAGGCGGTCGATGAGATCGACCCACTGGCGCGCCGCCTGGGCGCGGTCAACACCCTGGTCATTCGCGCTGGCCGCCTGTCGGGCTTCAACACCGATGGCCCGGGTTTCCTGCGCAGCGTGCGCGAGGCCTTCGCGGCCGAGGTCGCGGATCTGCGCCTGCTGATCCTGGGGGCCGCCGGCGGTGCCGGTCGGGCCGTGGCCGTGCAGAGCGTGCTGGCCGGCTGCCGGCACCTCGTGCTGGCGAACCGCAGTGCCGACAAGCTGCAGCCCCTGCTCGGGGAACTGCACGGGCTGGCGACCGGTCTCACCCTGCAGACCTGCGCCCTTGATCCGCAGGCGCTGGGGCAGGCACTGCCCGGCGTGGATGTGCTGGTCAATGCCACCTCGGTGGGCATGAAGGCCGGGGACCCGCCGCTGCTTCCGGGCGACGCCCTGACGGCGCGCCACTGCGTTTACGACATGGTCTATCGCGCCGGTGGCGAAACCGCCCTGGTGGCCGCTGCCCGTGCGGCCGGTGCCCGTCATGCCGACGGCATGAGCCTGCTGCTGCACCAGGGCGCCATCTCCTTCGAGCACTGGTTCCCCGGGGTGAGCGCGCCGCTGGAGGTCATGCGCGCCGGCCTGGCGGCGGCGGTTTGAGATCAGGTCAGGCGGGGCTCACCAACTCGCGGCTGAGCCTGACCGCGTCCTTTTCCAGGCCGCTGCCCAGTTCGCTGTAGTGGTGGCGCAGGCGCTGGCGGGTGAGCTTGCCGAAGTAGCGGACCTTGCGCAGCAGTCGCTCAACCTCCTCGACGTTGGTCGAGGCATCGGTGATCAGGCTTTCGGCGCGGGCGAGGGTGGCCGACCAGACGAAGAGTTCGGCGCCGATGTCGACCAGGCGGCCGAGCTTCATCTGGCGGCGCTCCAGCGCCGGGCCTTCGGTGATCATGGCGTGGAAGAGCGTGCGCGCGAGTCGGCGGCTCTGGCGGCGGATCTCCAGAACGTCGGCGCGCAGGGCCGGGTGCAGGTCATCGGCCGCCGGTTCCGAACCGCCGGGCAGCCAGAGGCGCGGGTACCAGTGCGTGTAAAACAGGCCGGCCTTGATGGCGGCGCGGGCGCGGGTGCGCCAGGGCAGGGTGGTGTTGACGGCGGCGGCACCAAGCTTCAGGTGCGGGTCGAGCGCCTCGCGGGCGATGAACAGGCGCATGATCTCACTGCTGCCCTCGAAAATGGTGTTGATTCGGCAGTCGCGGAAGAGTCGCTCCACCGGGTCCGGTCGCTCGCCGCGGGCGCGCAGGGAGTCGGCAGTCTCATAACCTCGGCCGCCGCGGATCTGCATGGTGTCATCGACGATCTGCCAGGCACGTTCGCTGCCCCAGAGCTTGGCCAGGGCGGCTTCCAAGCGGACGTCGGCATGCTTGTCGCGGTCGACCAGGGCCGAGACGTAGGCCACCACCGACTCCAGGGCGAAGCTGTCGGCGGCCATGCGCGCGAGTTTTTCGGCAACGGCCGAGTGACGGCCGACCGGTTGGCCCCACTGGACGCGTTCTGCCGCCCAGGTGGTGCTGATGTCGAGGCAGCGTCGGGCCAGGCCGGCGCAGGCGGCAGGCAGGGTGATGCGGCCGGTGTTGAGGGTGGTGAGGGCGACCTTGAGGCCGCGGCCCTCGCCGCCGAGGATGTTGGCGCGCGGCACACGCACGTTGGTGAAGCGGACGACGCCGTTGTAGAGGGCGCGCAGGCCCATGAAGCGGCAGCGCTGGACGATCTCGACACCTGGCCAGGCGGTCTCGACGATGAAGGCCGTGGTCGCGTGGGGGCGCTCGGGCGTCGGTGTACGTGCCATGACCACGATCAGCCCGGCCTTGAGGCTGTTCGTGCACCAGAGTTTTTCGCCGTTGAGGAGGAAGTCATCGCCGTCCGGCACGGCGGTGGTGCTCAGGCGCGCCGGATCGCTGCCCACCTCCCTCTCGGTGAGGGCGAAGGCGCTGATCTCGCCGGCGGCACAGCGCGGCAGGTACCTTGCCTTTTGCTCGTCGGTACCGAAGAGCAGCAATGGCTGTGGCGCGCCGATGGATTGGTGGGCGGAGAGCAGGGCCGCGAGGTTGCCGCACTCGCCGCCAAGCAGCATGGCGGCGCGCGAGTAGTTCGTTTGCGACAGGCCCAAGCCGCCGAGTCGGACCGGGATCTTGATGCCGAAGGCGCCGATCCCCGCCAGTTCTTCGAGGAGTCGGTCGGGAATTTCGCCGGTGCGGTCAATGGCGTCGGGGTCGGCATGGGTGTCGAGCACGGCGCGCAGGTGGGATAAAAAGGCGTCGCCCTGATCGCGGTCTTCGTCGGACTGGCGAGGGAAGGGCAGGATCCTGCGGAAATCGGGGCGACCGAAGAACAGGCCAGCGGCGAGGCCGGCATTGTCGCGTTCGTCGCGGGCGGCTTCGGCCATTTCCAAGGCGGCCTTTTGGCCGGCGGACATCCTGGACGTATCGATCAGCGGCGGCGCGCTCTCGGGGGCGGTCGTGGTTTTCATGGCGGCGGCGGGGTGATGGCCGCTGCCGACGCGTGCGTTGTGCCGCATCGCATCAGCGGCCTAGTTGTTAAGGGTTGGACCACGCGGAGGTGGCGGAGGTTCAAAAACGCTGCGTTGGTCCTGGCGACAGCTTGGCCGTTGCACTGGTCGGTGGGCCGGCTAGAGTTGACCTTTCCACCGCCATGTCCGCTCCCAAGATCCTCTACACCCTGACTGACGAAGCCCCGCTTCTTGCCACCCACTCGCTGCTGCCCATCGTGCAGGCCTTCACCCAGGCGGCCGGCATTGAGGTGGAAACGCGCGACATCTCCCTGGCGGGCCGCATCCTGGCCCAGTTTGGCCAGCAAAACGACGATCTGGGCCATCTCGGCAAGCTTTGCCTGGAGCCGACCACGAACATCATCAAGCTGCCGAACATCTCCGCTTCGGTGCCGCAGTTGAAGGCCGCCATTGCCGAACTGCAGGCCCAGGGTTGCCCGATCCCCGACTACCCGGAAAACCCGCAGACCGACGCGGAAAAGGAGATTCGCGCCAAGTACGCCAAGGTCATGGGCAGCGCCGTCAATCCGGTGCTGCGCGAGGGCAACAGCGACCGTCGCGCGCCGAAGGCGGTGAAGGACTACGCCAGGAAGCATCCGCATTCGATGGGCCAGTGGTCGGCCGCGTCGAAGACCCGCGTCGGCACCATGGGTCGCGATGACTTTTTCTCGAATGAGCAGTCGGCCTGCCTGGCCGAGGCCACCGAGGTGAAGATCGAGTTCACCGGCAAGGACGGCAGCAGCCAGACCCTGCTGCCCAAGCTCGCCCTCAAGGCCGGTGAGATTCTCGACGCCACCAAGCTGAGCCGGAAGGCGTTGGTCGCCTTCTTTGAGCAGCAGATCGCCGAGGCCAAGGCCGACGGCGTGCTGTTCTCCCTGCATCTGAAGGCGACCATGATGAAGGTCAGCGACCCCATCATCTTCGGTCACGCGGTGAAGACCTTCTTCAAGGACCTCCTCGCCAAGCACACCGCCGTCTTCGCGGAGCTCGGCGTCAACTTCAACAACGGCTTTGGCGACCTCGTGGCCAAGCTCGACAAGCTGCCCGCCGAGAAGAAGGCCGAGATCGAGGCCGACATCCGTGCCGCCTACGCCAGCGGCCCGGCCCTGGCCATGGTCAACAGCGACAAGGGCATCACCAACCTGCACGTGCCCAGCGACGTCATTGTCGATGCCTCCATGCCGGCGATGATCCGCGGCGGTGGCAAGATGTGGAATGCCGAGGGCAGGGAAGAGGACACCCTGGCGGTGATTCCCGACAGCAGCTACGCCGGCGTTTATCAGGCGGTCATCGACTTCTGCAAGGCGCATGGCGCCCTCGATCCGAAGACCATGGGCAGCGTGCCCAATGTCGGCCTCATGGCCCAGGCTGCCGAGGAGTACGGCAGCCACAACAAGACCTTTGAAGCCCCCGGCGACGGTGTCATCCGTGTCACCGACAGCGCCGGCAAGGTGCTTTTTGAGCACGCGGTCGAGCAGGGCGACCTCTGGCGCGCCTGCCAGACCAAGGATGCACCGGTGCAGGACTGGGTGAAGCTGGCGGTCAACCGCGCGCGCGCCTCCCAGACGCCGGCGGTGTTCTGGCTCGACAGGAACCGCGCCCACGATGCCCAGCTGATCGCCAAGGTGGAGCGCTATCTGCAGGACCACGACCTCAGCGGACTGGATCTGCGCATTCTCGCGCCCGCCGAAGCCTGCACCTTCTCGCTTGAGCGCATCGCACAGGGCCTCGACACGATTTCAGTCACCGGCAATGTCCTGCGCGACTACCTGACCGACCTCTTCCCGATCCTCGAGGTGGGCACCAGCGCCAAGATGCTTTCCATCGTGCCCCTGATGAATGGCGGCGGCCTGTTTGAGACCGGTGCCGGCGGTTCTGCGCCCAAGCACGTCCAGCAGTTTGTTGCGGAAAACTACCTGCGCTGGGACAGCCTCGGCGAGTTCTTCGCCCTGGCCGCCAGCTTTGAGCACCTCGCCGACACCTTCAAAAGCGCCAAGGCCAAGGTGCTGGCCGACACGCTTGATGCCGCCAACGGCAAGTTCCTCGAGAACGACCGTTCGCCCGGCCGCAAGCTCGGCACGCTCGACAACCGCGGTTCGCACTTCTACCTGGCGTTGTACTGGGCGCAGGAACTTGCCGCGCAGACCGGTGACGCCGATCTCGCTGCCGCCTTCAAGCCGGTCGCCGAGGCGCTGGCCGCCAACGAGGCGAAGATCGTTGCCGAACTGCTCGCCGTGCAGGGCAAGCCGGTCGACATCGGCGGTTACTACCGCCCTGATCCGGCCAAGGCGGATGCCGCCCTGCGCCCGAGCGCGACGTTGAATGCAGTGCTGGCGGCCCTCTAGGCCGCGCCACCGCGCTCAGGCCCAGAGGTCGGCACAGGTCGCCAGCAGTATGGCGCGCGACTCGGTGTCGCCGTGGGTATGGCGGTGGTTGTGGGCGAAGTTGCCACCGGTATAGAACAGGTGCCAGAGGCCTTCGCTTCGCACCAGGGCGTGCGGCGCGTGCAACAGGTAGCTGGCCGCCGTCGTTCCGGGGGCATCGCGGGGAATCCAGGCTTGGCGCAGTGGTCTCTGCCAGGTAAGGCCGTCCATGGAGAAGCAGGGCTCGATGTCAATGGACTGGGTGCCGAGGCGGTAGTGACCGAGCAGGCCGATCCGGCCGCGTTCCGTATGCGTCACCGAGAGGTAATAGAACTGCAGGTCGGCCGGATCCTGGGCGTCCGGCTGAATCACCCGTTGACGATTGCCCCAAATCAGGCCGTCGGCGCTGGTGAGACGGTCGATGACGCGGATGAGGCCGGGAATGTTGTCATTGGCAGCGTAGCGCGGGTCGTCCCGGCCGACACTGACGAGTGCCACCGTGTAGAGTTCGAAACTGCCGTCGGGCAGTGGGTAGACGTTGGTGGCGTCATTGCTGATCAGGGCCGGGGGTGCGAGGGGTTCGCCCGGAAGGTTGGCCGCTTTTTTCTTCGCCCATCGCTGCAATCCCGCCGCGACGGCGGCTTCGCCACCCACCGCCCGGTCAGCCGGGTGGTAGAGGCAAGGGGTGAGGGCATTGACGACCGTAAACCGGCGTCCGTCCAGGCTGTCGGCGGCGAGATAGCGGACGATGTTGGGTCCGTGTGCCCAAAAGTACAAGCGGGTGCGGCCGTCCTGCAGGCGCAGGGTCACCACCTGCACGGGTTGCCAGCCCTCGGGCAGGCCGCCGATGGCGAGCGCGGCATGGCGGTCGGGGGCGCCCGGCGTGCAGATGGCCGGAGTGCGATGCCACACGCCGCCGATGCGGCCTTCATGGAAGCCGATGCTCTTGGCCACGCCCTTCGGGCCCGACAGGCTGGTCCAGAGCCGCCAACGACCGTCGCCCAGGGGTTCTGCCGTGCTGGTGAAGTTTTGCACCCACGCGCCTGCCGGGTCGCCCTGGTGGCGGAACAGCTCACCCTGCTTTTGCCAGGCGGCAGGGGCGGCCAGGCGGGTGGCTGTGGGGTCTGCGGCGCGGCTGTTGAGGGCCAGGCAGGTGCGGGCCATCGCCCGCAGCAGCGCGCGCCGGTTAGGGTGCGGCTTCATGCGGGGCGGGGCAGTTTAGCGCAGCCCGGCGGCCGCCACCAGTGTCTCCTCGGCGACCGCTTGGCCGGCGAGTTCGGGTTTGCAGTCGGCCTTGAGTTCGTCGCGGAACTTCTTGATGAAGCTCTGGGTCGGCCAGGAGCAGGCCTCGCCGAAGGCACAGATGGTCTTGCCCTCAATCTGGTTGGCGACCGATTCCAAGGTGTCGACGTCATCGGGGCTGGCCTTGCCAGCGACGATACGGTCGCTGATCTTCTTCATCCACAGGCTGCCCTCACGGCAGGGGGTGCACTGGCCGCAGGACTCGTGGGCGTAGAAGTTGTTGAGGTTGTTGATGACCCAGGACATCGAGCGGCTGTCGTCCATGATGATGACGCCGCCGGAGCCGGCCATCGAGCCGCAGGCGGCCATGGTGTCGAAGTCCATCGGGATGTCGAGGATGCCGAGTTCACGGCCGTCCTTGAGCTTGAAGCGCTCGTCGGCGCGCAGCACCTTGGCGGAGGAACCGCCGGGGATGATGGCCTTGAGCTTGCGGCCGGGCTTGAGGCCGCCGCAGAGGTCGTCGATGACCTCACCCATCGTCACCTTGCCGACCTCGACCTCGTAGTAGCCGGGCTTTTGGACATCGCCACTGACGCAGAGGATGCGGGTGCCGGTGTTGTTCGGCGTGCCGAGCTTGGCGTATTCGGCGCCGCCCATCTGCAGGATGTGCTTCACGTGGCAGAGCGACTCGACATTGTTGACGATCGTCGGGCACATGTACAGGCCGAGCGCGGCGGGGAAGTAGGGCGGCTTGATGCGAGGGTAGGGGCGCTTGCCTTCGAGCGACTCGATGAGGCCGGTCTCCTCGCCGCAGATGTAGGCGCCGGCACCGCGATGCACAAAGATGTCGCAATCGAAGCCGGAGCCGAGGATGTCCCTGCCGAGCAAGCCCTTGGCGCGGGCCTCGGCGATGGCCTTCTCGAGGATCTTGGCGCCCTCGGGGAACTCCTCGCGGATGTAGATGTAGGCGAGTTTGGCGCCGACCGCGAAGCAGGCGATGGTCATGCCCTCGATGAGCTGGTGCGGGTCCTGGTGGATGATGTAGCGATCCTTGAAGGTGCCAGGCTCGGACTCGTCGGCGTTGCAGATCAGGTAGACCGGCTTGGTGTTGGTGGGCGGGATGAAGCCCCACTTGACGCCGGTGGGGAAACCGGCGCCACCGCGGCCGCGCAGGCCGCTGGCCTTGACTTCGTTGATGATGGCGGATTTTTCCATCTTCAAGGCCGCCTTGAGCTGCTCGTAGCCGCCGTCCTGCAGGTAGCAGTCGATCGACGGATCGTAGCCGGCGCGATCCACATTTTTGAAGATGAGGCGCTTTTCGCGGGGGTGAGGCGTCTTGCCGGGCTGGTACTGGAGGGCCATGGGATTCAGTATCCGGCTACGTCCCGAGGCGGCAACCGGGATTTGTGAAAAATTTCACAAGGAGCCGCGCCCCGAATCGCCGCCGAGCCGGAGCAGGCGCCCATTGTTTGCACGAATCCTTTTCTCAATTTTCTCAAATCGTGTCTTGATGGGCGGCGGTCTTTGCGGCTAAAACGTCATTTATTCCGGTTTTAAGCGCCCCCTCGCCGAAACCGGACAAACCACCCATCTCCACCCCACATGAAAGCACTTTGCACGGCTCTTGCGAGCCTGTCCCTGCTGGTCCTCGCCGCCCAGGGGCAGACTGGTCCCGCGGTCAAGATCAACGCCAAGAAGCTCAAGGTTTCCGAAGTGGAAACCCCGCAGTTCCAAGCCTCCAATGTGGGGGAAAAGCGCTGGCGGCCCAAAAAGTGGCTGGAGCTGGACCTGGAGTTCGACATCCGTCTGCCGCAGGCCGAGGGCGGTCGCTCCGGCAGTCTCGACTCGATGACCGTGAATTATTTCATCGCCTTCAATGCCACCACCAAGGAGGGCAAGCGCGAGGTGCTCAAGGGCAGCTTCAACTACGTCGACATCCCGGCGGCCGAGACGAATCATGCCCTCGCCTTCGTGTCGCCGGCGACGCTGCGCAACATCCTCCAGCGCGATGGTTTCACGGCGGCCTCCGACGTTCAGGGCTGGGGCTATGAGATCCTGGTTGGTGGCGAGCGCGTTGCCGGCGACTCCAGCCTTGGTGGCGGTCCCTGGTGGGAGAAGGCGGACGCTCTCAACATTTCGGAGGGCGCCGTGCTCATGAAGCAGGAGACGCCGTTCAGCATTCTCTGGGGCGACTACGACGTCTCCGCCAAGAAGAAGTAATCGGCGGTCCACGACGGGCGCAACGCAGGCAAGTTCACCTTTTTTTCACATGGCAGACAGCAAAAGCATCGCAGTTCTCAACATTGGCTCGCAGAGATTGTCTGGAGCGGTGTTCGGCAGGGTCGGTGGCGACCTTGTACTCAAGAAGTATGAATTCGTCGACATGACGGGTGATCCCACCGTGGACGCCTCGCGCATTCCGCAGATCAAGGTCGGCGTCCAGGAGCTGGCCTCGCGGCTCAAGCTCAAGGGCGCCTCGGTGGCCTATGCGGTCGCTGGTCACACGGTCTTCTCGCGCTTCGTCAAGCTGCCGCCGGTCCAGCAGGATCGCATCGCGCAGATCGTCGAGTTCGAGGCCAAGCAGAACGTGCCCTTCCCGATCAACGAGGTCACCTGGGACTACGAGGTGGTCGGCGAGGGTGGCGGCGAAACCGAGGTGGTGCTCGTGGCGATGAAGTCCGACACCCTCAACGAGATCAACGACCAGGTCGCCGCCGCCGGCATGAAGTCGGCCCTCGTTGATCTGGCGCCACTCGCGTTGTACAACGCCTTCCGCTACAGCTACCCCGACGTCAACGAGCCGGCGGTCATCATTGATCTTGGCGCGCGCTCCACCAACATGGTGTTTGTTGAGGATGGCAAGTTTTTCACCCGCAACGTCCTGGTGGGTGGCGCCTCGATCACCGCCGCCATCGCCAAGGAGTTTGGCGCCGGCTTCGGCGATGCCGAGCACGAAAAGATCGCCCGCGGCTTCGTCGCCCAGGGCGGTGTTGTCATGGAGCACGAGGATCCCGAAGTGGCGGCCCTCTCCAAGGTCATCCGCAACGCCGCCACCCGCCTGCACAGCGAGGTGATGCGAACGATCAACTTCTACCGCAGCCAGCAGGGCGGTGAGGCGCCCCAGCGCGTCTTCCTCTGCGGTGGCGGCGCCCTGCTCGGCAACATGGCCCTCTTCCTCGAAGAGAAGCTCAAGCTGCCGGTGGAGATCTTCAATCCGCTGCGCGGCGTCCAGCTCGACCGTGGTGTCAACGCCGAGGCCGCCCAGGTGGACTCCCCCTTCCTCGGCGAACTCGTCGGCCTGGCCCTGCGCTCAAGCGGGTCCTGCCCCTGCGAGGTCGAGCTCGTGCCCGACGTGGTCGCCAATGCCCGTGACGCCGCCCGCCGGGCGCCGGCGCTGGTCATGGCCGGTGTCTGCCTGTGGGCCGCCCTTGGCGCCGGCACCCTGTATTACAACCACGCCACCGAAGTCGTCGAGGGGCAGGTCGCCGGCATGCAGCAGGAAGCCGCCCGCCTCAATGGCGTGGCCAATCAAATCAAGGCGCTCGACGGCCAACTCGCCCAGTCGATCGCCCTGACCCAGCCGCTGATCCAGGCGGTCGGCGACCGCTCCTACTGGGTGCGTCTGCTGACCGACCTCAACGCCAAGTTCGACAACGACCTGATCTGGCTCACCGTTATTGAGCTGCTCAAGGATGGCAAGCCGATCACGCCGGCCTTGTTCGGTCAGGAGCAGTCTTCCTCGCCCGCCTCCGGTCGGGCCGCTGCCAACGCCAAGCCGGTGTACGAGCTGCGCCTGCAGGGGTTGTACCGCAAGAACGAGGAGGGCGAGCAGGTCGTCTACCGCTTTGCCGACAAGCTGGCCAAGTCCGGCTGGTTTGTGGCCGACAAGTTTGAGGAAAAGCGCGCCGAGTACGTCAGCGCCGAGAGCGGGGTCGAGGAGGACCGCTACGCCTACAAGTTCAACATCAAGCTGCCCCTCCAGCAGCCCATGCAATTCCAAAACTGATGAGCTGGATTCAACAAAACAAGGCCCCCGCGGCCATCATTGGCGCGTCCGTCGCGGGCGCCGCCGGACTCGGTTTCATGCTGTTCCAATCCTGGTCCGGCTTCGGTGCCAAGCTGGAAGAGTTCAACATGCTCAACAGCAGCATCGCCGGCCTCAACAGCGCCGTGCTGGCGCCCACGCCGGAAAACCTGGCGAAGAAGCAGGCGCTGGTCGGTGAGTTCACCACCGAGGCCGGAAAGCTGCAGACCGTGCTGGCCACCCTGCAGTCGGACGTCAAGATTGAATCGATCTCCGACACCGGGTTTCAGGCCAAGCTGAAGACGCGCATCGCCGAGACCCGCAAACTCGCCGGCAACACCATGGCGCTGCCGGCCGAGTTCAACCTCGCCTTCGACCGCTACAACTCGGAACTGCCGCCCTCCAACGATGTCGCCACCGAACTCTCCGGCTACCTCGATGCCGTCGAGGAAATCGTCAAGGCCATGGTCGCCTCCGGGGTCGCCCAGCTCGACATGATTGAGCGCTCCGACCTGCCCTCCGAGAAGGGGACAGCGCCCGCACCCAAGGGGCGTCGCACGGGTCAGCCGGCCGCCGCGCCCGCGCCGGAACTGGTCGAGCGCCGCCAGGTGCGCGCCATGATCACCGCCGACCAGAGCGCCCTGCAGATGCTGCTCAGCAAACTGGCCAGTCCGTCGGAGATGCCGCACTTCACCGTCGTGCGCCTGGTGCGCATCGAGAACGAGCGGCAGGAAGGCCCGCTGCGCGCCGAGGTCGGCCTGCACACCCTCGCGCCCCCTGAGGGCGATGCCGCCGCGCCGCCGCCCGGGGTGGCGCCCGCAGAGGGCGCCGCCGCTGAAGGG
>JAEYYS010000271.1 GCA_023428335.1 Verrucomicrobiota bacterium
GGGATGCCGAGTTCCTGCTGGATGGCGACCAGCACGCCGCCCTTGCCGCTGCCGTCGAGCTTGGTGACGATGACGCCGGTGAGCGGGATGGCCTTGTGGAATTCGCGCGCCTGCTGCAGGGCGTTGCCGCCGGTGGTGGCATCGACCACGAGCAGCACCTCGTGCGGCGAGGTGGGGTCCTTGCGACCGAGGATGCGGTGCACCTTTTTCAGTTCCTCCATGAGGTTGTGCTTGGTGTGCAGGCGGCCGGCGGTGTCGCAGAGCAGGTAGTCGGCGCCGGTGCGGCAGGCGAGGTCGTAGGCCTCAAAGCAGACCGCCGCCGGATCGCCGTTGGGCGGTCCCTTGACCATGGGAATGTCGAGCCGCTGCGACCACACTTCCAACTGCTCGACCGCCGCCGCGCGGAAGGTGTCGGCCGCGGCCAGCACGACCTTTTGGCCGTGGTCGTGCAGGTGCTTGGCGAGCTTGGCGGTGGAGGTGGTCTTGCCGGTGCCGTTGACACCGACGATGAGCAGGACCTTGGGCCGGCCGTCGAGCGGGGTCAGGGCGGGCACCTGCGCCGGCAGGATGGTTTTCACATGCTCGCGTGCCACCTGGACGATGTCGGCCCCGTGCAGCTTGCGGCCCTGGGCCTTGAGGTCGTCGACAATGCGCAGCGCCAGGCGCGGGCCGAGGTCGCCGGCGACGAGGGCGGCCTCGAGGTCATCCCAATCGATGTCGGGTTTGGTGAAGCGCTGGAGGAGGGATTTGAAAAAGCCGGCCATGATGGGTGCGAGCCCTCTGCATAGGCGGGATTCGCCCGCCTGCCAGCGCGGAATGGCGGTGTCAGAGTCCGGCGAGATCGACTTCCACCTCGAGGGCGGCACCGTCGAGCAGGTGTGCGACCAGGTGCTGCGCCAGCCAGGGGGCGCGCAGCACGCCCTTGGAGGCGAGACCGCTGAAGCAGGCCTGGCGGGATCGCCCGGGCAGGCGGCCGAGCAGGGCTTCGCGGCCGCGCACGATGGGTCGCACGGCGGTCTGGCGGTCGGTGATGCGGAAATCGACGCGCAGCAGGTCGCGCAGCTTCTGTTCCAGTCCGGCCAGCGCTTCCGGCGAGGGCGTGTGCGGATCGGTGAAGGGCACCTCGTAGGTCGGGCCGGCGCGCAGGCTGCCGTCGCCGCGCGGCACGAGCCAGCAGGCGCCGCTGATGACGCGGCTTTCCCCTCGGGTGTCGGCCTGCACGGTGAGGATGCTGCCGCGCGCGGATTGGAAGGGTACTCCAGCCAGTTCGGGCCGCTGCGCCGCCTGCCACCCGGTACACCAGACGGCGGTGTCGAACTCCCTATCGCCCCAGCGCACGGCCCCCGGCGTCTCGTCGAGCGACTCGACCTCGCCCGTGCGCCAGCAGCCGGCCGCTTCGAAAAAAGCGCGACTGGCCTGCAGGTAGGCGACCGTGTCGAGCCAGCCACCGGGGCGCTGTTCGAAGCCGCCAAAGGGCTGGGCGAAGACCTCCGGATTCACCAGCGGCTCGACCGGCGGTTGCAGGTAGGGGGCAAACTCGGGGCGATGGCAGCGCTTGGCCCAGAGCCCGGCCTGCCATTCGCTGCGTAGCAGCCGCACCACCGGGGTTTCATGGTAAAACGTGCGACCCAGCCGCGTCTCCAGGCCGCGGTAAAAGCCGACCGCCTCCGCGTGCAGCTGGGCATAGCGCCAGCTCAAACCGAGCCGCATGCCGGTGATGGGCGTCACCAGCCCGGCGGCGATTTTTGAGGCCGTCACCGACGCCTCGCGATCGACCAGCAGAAAGGGCTGGCCGCGCTCCCAGAGTCGCCAGGCCAGGGTCGTGCCGGCAAGACCGCCGCCGAGGATCAGAAAATCAGTCATGGCGCGTCGTGAAACAAGGCAGCGGGCGGGGCAGGTGCACGCGCCAGCCTAGAGGCAGGCCGGTCGCACGGCAAGGCGGGGCTGGGGTTTCGTGCCTGCAGAAGGCGCTTGAGTGTCGGGCGCGGTGCCGGCATGCTGGCGGTCGTATGAAACGCTTCTGGATCCTCTGTCTCTGCCTCGCCACGGCGGCCTCGGCCGTCACGCCGGACGGCAAGCGCAAGCTGGTGCTCATCGCCGGCAAACCCTCGCACCCGCCGGGCATGCACGAGTTCCGCGCCGGCACGATGCTGCTGGAAAAATGCCTGGCCGCGGTGCCGGGACTCGTTGTCGAACGCCATGAGATGGGCTGGGTGACCGATGAGGCGACCCTGGCCGATGCCGACGCTGTGGTCATTTATGCCGACGGCGGCAAGGGCCATCCGGCGGTCCAGGAAAACCGGTTGGAAACCCTGCGCGCCTTGACCGCCAAGGGCGTCGGCTTCGGCGTCATGCACTACGGTGTGGAAGTCGTGCCCGAACTCGGTGGTCGCGAGTTCCTGCAGTGGGTCGGCGGCCACTACGAAAACGCCCATTCCTGCAACCCGATCTGGGAACCGAAGTTCGACCGTCTGCCCGAGCACCCCATCACCCGCGGCGTGCAGCCCTTCCAGATCGAGGACGAGTGGTACTTCAACATGCGCTTCCGTCCGGCCTTTGGCGACGGCATTGCGCCGGCCGACGACGCCGGCACACGTTTCACGCCGCTGCTGGTCGCCGCGCCTTCTGACGCCACCCGCGATGGTCCCTACGTGTATCCCAAGGGTCCCTACCCGCACATCCAGGCGGAAAAGGGCGCGCTCGAAGCGATGATGTGGTGCGTTGAACGCACCGATGGCGGCCGCGGCTTCGGTTTCACCGGCGGTCACTTCCATCGCAACTGGGGCAATGAAAACTTCCGCAAGACGGTGCTCAACGCCCTGGTGTGGATCGCCAAGGCCGAGGTGCCGGCGGCGGGCGTGGCCTCGACGCTGAGCGCCGAGGAACTCGGCCAGAACCTCGATCCCAAGCCCGCGCCCAAGGCGAAGAAAAAGACCGCGCTGACGACCCCGAAAATCTTCGAGCGCGTCGCCGCGCGCTGAGCCCGTTTTTCCACGCCGTTGCGCCTCTCCCTCTCCACCTGCTGGAACAGTCACCGCCACACGGACGGTCGCGCCCTGGCGGCTGAGGCGCGCGAGCTGGGTTTCGAATGGATCGAGATCAGCCATGGCACCCGGCTGTCGCTGCTGCCCGGCCTGCTCGAGGCGGTGCAGGCCGGTGAGATCCGGGTTAGCAGCCTGCACAACTTCTGCCCCGCGCCGGTCGAGGTGATGATCGACGCGCCGGACGTCTATGAGTTCACGTCGGCCAGCGCCGCCGAACGCGAGCGCTGCCTGACCCTCACCCGGCGCACGCTGGAAATGGCGGTGCGTTTCGGCACGGATCGCATCGTGCTTCATCTGGGTCGCCTGCCGCTGCCGGACTTCACGGCGCGCCTCGAAAAAATCGCCCAAGACGGCGGGCTCTATTCCCGCGCCTACTGCGCCTTGAAGCTGCAGTTGGTGGCCGAGCGCGCCAAGGTCGCGCAGGCCGGACTCGACCGCGTGCGCGCGGCGCTCGACGCCCTGCTGCCCGATTGCGAAAAGCATGGTGTCCGCCTCGGTCTGGAGACGCGCAGTCACTTCGAGCAGATCCCGAGTGCGGAGGAACTGCCGCGCCTGCTCGAACACTATGCCGACTGCCCGTGGATCGGGGCCTGGCACGACTTCGGTCATGTCCAGCGTCAGGCGAATCTGGCCCTGGTCGATCACGCCGCCTATCTGGCCGCCCTCGCGCCGCGCCTGATCGGCTGTCATGTCCACGACGTGCGCTGGCCGGCGCGCGATCACCGCGTGCCTCTGAGCACGGGGGGTGTCGATCTGCCCGGCCTGCTGCCCTTGGTGCCGGCCGATGTGCCGCTGATCTGGGAGGTCAGTCCGAGCCAGAAGCGCGAGGACATGCGTGCCGCCCTCGATCTCTGGCGCACGCGCTTCGGCTGAATCCCGTCCCCCTGCAAGAACCCCGACCTCCTGCCCGTTCGCACCCTCCCCCTGAAGTTGCTCCCCGCTCTCGCCGCCCTCGCCCTGCCGCTGTTCGCCGCCCCGCAGGATGACCAGTATGTCCTCGGGCCCGACTCCCAGGTGCAGCCCGGCGTGCCGCAGGGCAAGGTGACCCAGATGCCGGCCTGGACCGATTCGAAGATCTTCCCCGGCACCACCCGCGACTGGTGGATCTACGTGCCGGCCCAGTATGACAAGGCCAAGCCGGCCGCGGTCATGGTGTTCTGCGATGGCGCCGGCTTCGTCAAACCCGACGGCCAGTTCCGCGCGCCGGTCGTCTTCGACAACCTCATCGCCAAGGGTGAAATGCCGGTGACGATCGGCATCTTCCTCCAGCCCGGCGTCTTCCCCACCGAGCAACCCGGTGCCAAACCGCGCAGCAACCGCAGCTTTGAGTACGACTCGCTCGGCGATCTGTACGCGCGCTTCCTGCTCGAGGAAATCCTGCCGGCGGTGGCCAAGGATTACAACCTCAGCACCAACCCCGACGAGCGTGCCATCTGCGGCAACAGCAGTGGCGGCATCTGCGCCTTCACGGTCGCCTGGGAGCGGCCCGACGCCTTCCGCAAGGTGGTCAGCCACATCGGCAGCTTCACCAACATCCGCGGCGGTCATGTCTATCCGGCGCTGATCCGCAAGACCGACAAAAAGCCGATCAAGGTCTTCCTCCAGGAAGGCAGCAACGACCTCGACAACCAGTTCGGCAACTGGCCGCTCGCCAACCAGGACATGGCCGCGGCGCTGAAGTTCGCCGGTTACGATTACAAGTTCGTCATGGGCGAGGGCACCCACAATGGCAAGCATGGCGCCGCCATCCTGCCCGACACCCTGCGCTGGCTCTGGGCCAAGTGAGTCCGCCGGTCCTGTCATTCGATCTTCCACTCTGATTCCCATGTTCCGCTCCGCCCTCGCCTGCCTTGTCCTCGCCGCGCCGCTGGTCGCTCAGGACACCTCCCTGCACGAATACCTCATCGACGGCGAACCCTGGCGCGAGGCGGCCTCGGGCTATGAGTTCACCGACGGTCTCTGCGTCGATGGCGAGGGCCATCTGTACTTCACTGACGTCAAGGCCGGCAAGGGCATCTACAAGCTCGAAGCCGCCACCGGCAAGGTGTCGCTCCACCTCGACAACCTGCCCGGCATCAGCGGCCTGCAACTCGGTCCCGACGGCCGGTTTTATGCCTGTCACAACCGCGAGCAGCGCGTCATCGCCATCAGTCGCCAGGGCGAGGTCGAGGTGCTGGTCACCGGAGTGAAATGCAATGACCTGGTCGTCAGCAAAAAGGGCCACGTGTACTTCACCGAGACGCCGACCCAGAGCATCCATTGGATCACGCCCGACAAAAAACATCACGTGGCTGACACGGGTCGCGTGGCCAAGCCGAACGGCATCACGATCACGCCCGATGAGGCGACCCTGGTGGTCTCCGAACACGGCGGCAAGCATGTCTGGGCCTGGCAGATCGGGGCCGATGGCAGTCTGTCGGGCGGTGCGCCCTTCATGACGATGTGGCTGCCGGTCGGCAAGGAAACGGCGGCCGGCGATGGCGCCACCACCGAGGCCAAGGGCCGCCTTTTCGTCACCACCGAACTCGGCGTGCAGGTCTTTGACACCGCCGGCCGCCTCGCCGGCATCATCGCCAAACCGGTTGCCGACGGCAAGGTGGTCAGCGCCGAGTTCGCCGGCAAGGACCACAACATCCTCTACGTCGCCGGCGGCGGCAGCCTGTTTGCGCGCAAGCTCAAGGTGAGCGGGTATTTCCGCTGAAGCTCTGGAGACGCGGGCATTTTTCTGTGGACGCGGGCAGTGACCGCGTGGTTCCCGCGGGTCGATGCCCCGCGCTACAGCCAAGCCCGTGGTGTCAGGGAAACGCCTTCTCCAGCGCCGTGACATTGGCGGCCATCACGGAGAAAAAGTCGCCCTCGTCCGGGCGATTGCCGCAGGGGTCAAAGACGACCGAGCGGATGCCGAGGGCTTCCAGTTTGGCGACGCTTGCCCGGGCGGGTTCACCCTCCCAGATCATCCACTTCGCCGGGTGCTTGGCGAGCAGGGCCTGCAGTTCGGCCATGGCCTTGTCGTCCGGCACGGCTTCCGGTTCCCAGAGCACGGACTGCAGGTTGAAGCCGTAGCGGCGCGCCCAGTAGTGATAGACCGGATGTGAGGCGACCAGTGGCGCCTTGGCAAGGCGTTCGCCGACCTTGAGCAGGCGCGCGTCGAGGGCTTCGAGTTCGGCTTTCAGCGTGGCAAAACGAGCGTCGATCGCCGCCGCCTCATTGGGCAGCAGGCGGACGAGCGCGGCGCGCAGGGCCTCGGCCTGCTGCACCGCCTGGCTGAGATCGATCCAGGTGGTGAAGGCGGTGCCGGCATGGCTGTGTTCGCCTTCGGGTCCATGGCTGTGCGGGGCGCTGTCCTCGATCTGGATGAAACGGTCCTTGAAGGCGGCCGAGGTGTCGACGCTGCGCGAGGTCGGCAGGCTGGCCTTGTCGGTCCACTTCGAATAGGTGGCGCCGTTGAGCAGGATGAGGTCGGCCTGCTGGAAGGCCCTCAGCGCCGCGTCATCCGGCTGCCAAAAGGCCGGGTCGCCGTCGGCGGGCGCGGGAAACACCACTTCAATGGCGTCGCCACCGAGGCGGCTGGCGAAGGCGTGCAGCGGGTGGTTGACCGACAGCACCCTCGGTTTGCCGCTGGCCGAAGGAGTGGCGGCGGGTTCGGCGGGCTTGCAGGCGGCGAGCAGGAGCAGCGGCAGCAGAAGGAGGGCTTTCATGCGGGAAACCAAGCGCGGTGGACGGGGCATTGCAAGCGGAGGTGGCCACGCGCTGGATCCTGAGCGAGCAGGCTGATGCCATGCTCGCGCTCCGGGGGCGTGCGCAGAGGGAACCTCACCGCGTCACCACCAGCACGATCGCGGCCATCATGAGCAGGGCGCCGGCCATTCGCCAGCGCAGCACGCGCCCGCCGAGGTGCTGTTCCTGGTTGCGGAACCAGTGGCCGACCAGCCAGACCATGACCACGCTGAGCAGGCCGCGTGAGGCATAGACGACGTTGGCCGAGGCGGCCTGGCCGTGGATGGCGAGGGTGCTGACGAAGGCGATGCTTTGCAGGCCGAGGATGATCGAACCGCCGCAGAGCCAGCGCCAGGCCGGCGGGCGAATGGCGCTCAACGGGGCGGAGAAGCGGAAAACCAGGCCGAAGGACAAAATGGCATTGATCCAGAACACGCAGGGCAGCAGTCGGCCGGCGCCCCAGTGCGGTCCCCACTTCTGCACGAGCACGTCGAACACCGCGAAGCAGACCGCGCCGAAGCCGCCGGCGGCCAGGGTGATGCCAAGCCCGCGCGGCGAGGCGCCGCCGCCACTGCGGTTGAGGAAGGTCAGGCCGAAGACGCTGAGCACGCAGGCGACCCAGAGCCGGGTGTCGATGTGATCGCCGGTAAGGAAGGGGGCGAGCAGGGCGACCAGCACCACCTTCAGGCCGAACACCGGCACGGCGACCGAGACATCGCCCTTCTCCAGGGCGAGGAATTGCGAGATCTGGCCGGCGAACAGGCAGAGGGCGATGACGCCGGGCTGCCAGAGCAGCTCGCGCTCAATCGGCGGGCCGCCGAACAGCCAGAGCGTCGAGAACAGCACGGCGACGATCAGGTTGGCGACAAAGGTCGTGCGCCACAGGCCGATCCCGTACTCGCTGGAGCGCTTCAGGGCGAGGGCGCCGAAGGCGTAGAGCAGGGCGGCGAGGAAGGGATAAACGATCGTCGGAGCGGGCACAGCGTGCGGATAGCACAGCTTGCCGCGGCCGGCGCGGGAAATCACTCCCCTGCATCATTCCTTTGCGTCCGGCCGGGTTTGCGTGAACACCTGTCGGTCATGTCCACGCCCCCCCTCATCCTCGGCACCCGCGGCAGCGAGCTCGCGCTGGCGCAGACGCGCACCGTCACCGAGGGCCTGCTGGCCGCCCACGCCGGCCTGACCGTTGAGCGCAAAATCATTCAGACCAGCGGCGACAAGCGCCAGGACCTGCGCTTTTCCGAGTTCAACGAGGTCGCCAACGTCGACAAGGGCATCTTCATCAAGGAGCTCGAAACCGCCCTGCAGAATGGTGAAGTGGATGCCGCCGTGCACAGCCTCAAGGACGTGCCCTCCGATCTGGCGCCGGGTTTTGTCATCGCCGCCGTGCTGCCGCGCGCGCCGACCGAGGACGTGCTGGTCACCGCCGCGCCGCACACCCTGGAAACCCTGCCCGTCGGCGCCCGCGTCGGCACCAGCAGCGTGCGCCGCGCCGCGCAGCTGCGCTGGCTGCGACCCGACCTGCAGGTGGTTGAAATCCGCGGCAACGTGCCGACCCGGGTGAAGAAGGTGCTCGGCGAGGGCGCGCTCGACGCCGTCCTGCTCGCGGCCGCCGGCCTGCAACGGCTCGGGCTGCTGAAGGACGATCGCCTTGAACTGGACGGCATCGAGCTGCACGCGCATGTGCTCGATCCCGTGCGCTTTTTGCCGGCCGCAGGGCAGGGGGCCATCGCCATCGAATGCCGCGCCGGCGACAGCACCAGCATCGGGCGCGTGCGTGCCCTCAATCATGCCGAGACCGAGGCGCGCGTCATCGCCGAGCGCGAGTTCCTGCGCCTGCTCGGCGCCGGCTGCCAGACGCCGGTCGGCGCCCGTACCTGGATCGAGGCGGGCAGCCTGCACATGGCCGTGCGCGTCTTCAACGAGGCCGACCTGTCCGCGCCGCCGGTGGAAAAGCAGGCCAGTCGCCCGGTCGCCGAACCGCAGCAGCTGGCCGCCGAACTGGCGCGCGGGCTGGAGAAGTGAGGGGCTGAGCTGCGCGACCTCCAAGGTTCGCGAGTCACCAGCGAAGATCGCCAATCCCCAAACAAAAAACCGGTCGCCCTGCCAACTGGCGAAGCGACCGGTCACAGGGTCAAAGGAGCGTCTTACTTCACCACCGGGCGCAGCACCAGGTTGCGGTAGTCGACGTTGGTGTGGTCGCCCTGCAGGAAGATCGGGCCGGGCTTGAACTCGTCGCTGGTCAGCGCGCCGCCAGTGCAGCCGAGCACGGGCTGGTTGTCGATGATCGTCGCGCCATTGAGGATGACCGTCAGGTGGCGATCGACCAGGGTGATGTCGAGCGTCTGCCATTCGCCGATGGGTTTTTCCGCGGCCACGGCCGGGGTGATGCGGCTGTACAGGGCGCCCATGTGGTGGGAGTCGAGCGGCTTGCCGTAGCTTTCCATGACCTGCACCTCGTAGATGCCGCGCAGGTAGACGCCGCTGTTGCTGGCCTCCTGGGTGCGCACTTCCAGCTTGAGGTGGAAGTCTTCGAACTCGGCATCGGTGCGCAGGTTGCCGAAGTGTTTGCCGGGCTCCTTGACGACGCGGTTCATGAGCACGCCGTCCGCGACCTGCCAGCCATTGAGGTCGTCCGGCTTGATGAGGCGCCAGCCGCTGAGGTCCTTGCCGTTGAAGAGCGACACCGGTTCGCCGAACTTCACCTTGGCGAGGTCGGGGCGCGGCGGCAGGGCCGGGATGCGTTTGCCGGTGAATTCGCCCTGGCCAAAGGCCTTGCCGTCGGGCCGGGTTTTCACCGTGCTGCCCGTGAGCGTGTCGCCACTGGCCTGGACGGTGATCGTTTCGGTGATCGTCTCGCTGATCTCGGCGCCGGCCTTGTCCTTGCGCTTCGCCTGCGAGAGGCGGGTGACGAGCAGCTTGCCGTCCTTGAGTTCGGCGCCCTGGGTGGGCACGACGCTGCCGCCGCCCCAAAGCACGCTGGCGTTGAGCTTGCCGTCCTTTTCTTCGACGCCGAGCCAGCCGGCACGGCCTCCGGGCAGGTCGAGCGCCCAGCGGCCGAGGTAGGGGTTGTCCGCCGCAGCGGCACTGAGGGTGAGGGCGGCCAGGGCCGCAAGGAGTCGGAGGGAATGGATCATGGCAGTTGGGGTGGGGTTGCAGTGTTGACCACCGGCGCGGCGAAGGAAAGCGGAGATCACCGGTGACGCGCGAACAAAGTTGGCGACAGCGCAGAAGTACGCCATACTGCGGCTCCCTCTCCCAACATGACCGAACCCGAAGCGACTCCCGAAACGCCTGTGCCACCCGGACAGGTGGACCTTTCCGATCTGCGCATGATGCCAGCCTGGGTCGCCGGCATGGGCGGCAGCAGCAACTTCGCCAAATATGAAGAGCGCGAGGAGCGCGGTCCGCGTCCCGGCGGGCGCGATCGCCGCGAGGGCGGTCCACGCCGTGACGGCCCGCCCGGCCCGCGTCGCGATTTTGGCGGCCAGGGCCGCAAGGAGTCGGAGGGAATGGATC
>JAEYYS010000278.1 GCA_023428335.1 Verrucomicrobiota bacterium
GGGGTACTGAAGGTGTCGCTCATATTTTCGGGAATTCCGAGTCTAATTAGAGGATGCGGCCCGGCTTGGCAAGCCTGCGACCGGAAAACCGCCCGCCGCAGCGAGTTCTGCCACAGCCAAATTTCGCTGGATTTCTCGATGCCGCCGTTCAAACTCGCCCTTCCAACCCAACGCCCCACACACATCATGTCCGAACCGTCCGCCACTTCCTGCTGCTCGCGCCTCGACCTTGCGTTTGCCAATCTCGTGACCCGTCTCTGGGTGGGCCTGCGTCTGTTCATGGCCGGTGTCGACAAGTTCCGCGCCGGCGACGGGGCTGAAGCCACCTTCAACGCGGCCAACTACGAGACCAAGACCGGCCTCATCGCCAAGCTGATGTCGGACAACAGCTTCCTGCCCGCCATCCTGCCGGCCAGCGCCATCGAAGCCTACGCCCACAGCATCGGCTACGTCCTGCTCATCGTCGGTGCCTGGGTCACCGTCGGCCTGCTCTCCGAGTTCGCCCTGGTCGCCGCCGGCCTGACCTTCCTCTCCCTCGGTTTCGGCCTCGCCGCCCTGCCCGATGACACCGAAATGACCATCAACATCGGCATCGGCATCATGATCACCGTGCTGGCGCTCATGACCAACAAGTGCGCCTGGTTCTCCCTCGACGGTCTGTTCGGTCGTCACCGCGCCAAAAAAGCCGTCGCCCCGGAAGCTTGAGCCGCACCGCGTGCGTAATCTGATTTGACGTCATGAGTACCCCTCCCCTTTCCTCCGGGCTGTCCCGGTTCATGGACCGCCGCGCCTTCCTGCGCACCAGCGCCGTCACCGGCGCCGGCGTCTACCTCGCCACCAGCAAAAGCGCCATCGCCCAGGGCGAACAGGCCGGCCGCACCATCAAGTGCGCCATCATCGGCTGCGGCGCCCAGGGCGACCGCCTGCGCGTTGCCGCCGCCAAGATCCCGACCGGCATCCAGTGGGTGGCCGTGGCCGACATCTGGAAATACAACCGCAATCCGGTGGCCCGGCGCATGGAGTTCGAAAACAAGCACCAGGTCGAAGGCCCGGTCGCCCAGTATGAAGAGGCCGAGGAGATGCTCGACAAGCATCCCGAGATCGAGGCGGTCTTCATCGCCACGCCCGACCACCTGCACGCGCCGTTCTCCCGCCTCTGCCTGGAGAGAGGCAAGTCGGTGTACTGCGAGAAGATGATGTCGAACACCATCGAAGGCGCGCGCGACATGGTCAAGGCGGGCCGCGAGAACAACGGCATCTTCCAGATCGGCCACCAGCGCCACTCCAACCCGCGCTACATCCACCTGCGCGAGAAGATCTTCAAGGCCGGCCTGCTCGGCCGCGTCACCCACTGCTACGGCCAATGGAACCGCGGCGTCGCCGCCAGCCAACCGCTCGGCATCCCGAAGAATCAGACGATTCCGACCGAGATGCTGGAAAAGTACGGCTTCGGCAGCATGGAAGAGTTCCGCAACTGGCGCTGGTTCGCCAAGTACGGCGGCGGCCCGATCTCCGACCTCGGCGCCCACCAGATCGACATGTTCAACTGGATGTACGAGACCACCCCGGTGTCCCTGTTCGCCGCCGGCGGCGTCGACTACTACGACGGCACTCCCGGCCCGGACGGCCAGCCGAAGGCGAAGTTCGAACTGCCCGACAACGTCATGTGCCTCTATGAGTACCAGACCAAGGAGGGCGTCATGCGCGCCTACTACCAGGTGCTTACCACTACCGGCAGCCAGGGCTACTACGAGAAACACATGGGCGTCAGCGGCTCGGCCATCATCTCCGAGAGCCCGACCTACAACCAGGTCTATGCCGAACCCGGCCAGGATTGGACGCAGTGGACCACCGGCGACAACCCGCTGCTGGTCAAGGCGCCAGACGCGGTGAAAAACAAGTTCTGGGAGCATCCACGCTCCTGGACCAAGCCGCAGCCGAAGTCCTACAACGTCACCGGCGTCGCCAAGGCGGTCGCCGACGCCCGCGAATCGAAGGCGCTCGACCCCTGGGAAATCCCGGTCATCCTCGACGTCTATCCGCACACCCCGCACGTCGCCAACTTCATCGAATCCGTGCAGATGAAGAAGCCCGAGCACCTCACCTGCAACGTCATGGACGCCTTCAAGTCCTGCGTCACCGTGCTCAAGGCCTACGATTGCCTGCAGACCGGCCAGAAATACATCTTCAAGCCCGAAGATTTCGAAGTCTGATTCCGTCCCATCCCACACCCCCTTCCTTCACCCATGAAAAACCAAGCCCTCGCCCTCGCTGCCATCGCAGCCCTCGCCACCCCGGCCGTCGCCCAGGAAGTCGAAGTCAAAATCGAGTTCCCGAAGCCGATGTTCATCGGCACGCCCGTGCCGGCCAAGCTGCCGAACCTGGAGCAGCCCGACCCGAGCAAGATCATCAAGTCCTTCATGGCCCCGGTCGGCACGGTCAACGTCGCCCTCAACAAGCCGGTGACCTCGAGTGATCCCGCCCCCATCATCGGCGAACTGGAACTCGTCACCGACGGCGATCCGGACGGTTCCGACGGCTGCTTCGTCGAGCTCGCTCCCGGCCCGCAGTGGGTGCAGATCGACCTCGAACAGTCCACCACGATCAACAAGATCGCCATGTGGCACTACCACAAGCAGGCCCAGGCCTACGTCGCCGTGGTTGTCCAGGCTTCCGATGATCCGGAATTCAAGACCGGTGTCACCACCCTGTTCAACTCCGACATCGACGATGTCCACAAGTTCGGCGCCGGCAAGGACCCCGCCTACATCGAGACCAACCACGGCCGCGTTGTCGATGGCAAGGGCACCAAGGCCCGCTACATCCGCCTCTACAGCAACGGCAACACCTCGAACGAAATGAACCACTACTGCGAAGTGCAGGTGTTCGGCGTTCCCGGCAAGTGAGCTGACCGCCCCCTCCCCAACCGCCGCCGGCTTTCCGGCGGCGGTTTTTTTGCGCCCCCACTCGGGTGCCCGCGATGCAAGCCGGGCCGATGTCGCCGCGTCTTCTCTGCGGGGCGACTCCCGCCGTTTTCTCATGCACCGCGCCTTGCTTTTTCTGCTGCTGGCGATCGGCCTGCCGCTGTCCGCCGCTTCGGAACGCCGGCCCAACCTGCTGCTGCTCTACCTCGACAACCTCGGTTACGGCGACCTCGGCTGCTATGGCAACCGCGAGATCCGGACGCCGCGGATGGACCAGCTCGCGGCGGAGGGCGTGCGCTGCACGGACTTCTACGTGGTCAGCCCCGGCTGCACGCCCTCGCGCGGCGCGCTGCTGACTGGTCGTTATCCGCCGCGCAACGGCCTGATGCACCAGCTCGTCACCTCGGAGAACTGGACCGGCATCGGCCTGCCCCAGCGCGAGCGACTGCTGCCGCAGTGGCTCAAGCCGGCCGGTTATGCCACGGCCTGCTTCGGCAAGTGGAACATCGGTTTCGCCCCGGGCAGCCGGCCGACCGAGCGCGGTTTCGACGCCTTTTTCGGCTGTCGCTCGGGCAACATCCACTACTTCGCGCACACCTACCACGGTGAGTACGATCTATTCAAGGGCACGAACCTGCACCGGGTCGAGGGCTACAGCACGGATCTCTTTGCCGATGCCGCCGCCGACTTCATCCGTCGACAGCCGGCACAGCGCCCTTGGTGCGTGTACCTGCCCTTCAACGCCCCGCACTACGTGAGCGAGGTCAACACGGCGCCCGGGGAAAAGCCGCAATGGCAGGTGCCTGGTCGCCACTTGGAAAGGTATGGCTGGCCGGCCGATGACCCGACCGAGAAGCATCGTTATCTGGCCCTGGTCAGTGCTTTGGATGAGGCGGTGGGACGTGTGCTGGAC
>JAEYYS010000398.1 GCA_023428335.1 Verrucomicrobiota bacterium
GCACGGCGGTGGTGCTGGCAATGGCGGCCCCGAACAGGGAGTGTTGAAGGAAATTTCTCCGGCTGGTTTGGGGCGATTGGCTCATGGGGTTCAACGATCCTTACGATGGCCTGTTGTCAGGTCTTCCACCACCCGAATTTTCACCTCGCGCACCCCGGGCAACTTCTGCAAGGCCTCAGCGGCACCCGGCCCCATCACGCAGGCCGCCGTCGCCAGCGCGTCACTGAGCTTGGCCTCGTCGGCGATGACGGTGGCGGCCATGCGCCGGGTCAGACCCAAACCCGTGGCGGGATCCAGGATGTGGGAGTACCTCACCCCCTCGATCTCCACCGATTGATGCAGGTCGCCGGAGGTCGAAATCGCGGCATTGGCCAGCACCCGCACCTCGTCATGGCGCGTGAGATCCTGGGTCTGCACCGCCACCCGCCAACCCTCCCGACCCGGTGGTGGGTCACCAAGCCGGATGTCGCCTCCGGCAGCCACCATGGCCTGCCGAAGGCCGGCGGTCGCCAGCGATTCCAGCATGAGGTCCGCGCTGTAACCCTTCGCCACTCCCCCCAGGTCGAAACTCATGGCTTCACGGTGCAAGGTGACGCGGCGTGAGGTCGGATCGAGGCTGAAATGCCGCCAACCCGTCGCCAAACGCGCGGCTTCCAGCACCGCCACCTCGGGCAGGCGACGCTGTTGCCGCGTCTGACGCCAGAGTCTTGTGAATGGACCCAGGGTCGGATCGAAGGCGCCGTGCGTTTTTTCCGCCAGTGCCCGGGCATGCGTCAACAGATCGAACAGCAGCGGCGAGAGCACCACCGGCTGGAAAACCGGCAGCGAGGTCAGGCTCGCCAGCTCGCTGTCGGCCAGATAATCCGATGCCACCCGGTCGACCTCTTCCGCCACCTTGAAGGCGGCCTCAGCCTGCCTTTTTGCCCAGGCCGAATCCTCCGCATGACAGACGATCGTGAAGCGCGTGCCCATCAACTCGCGCTGAAACCGCCACGGCTCGGCCTGAACGGAAAATGTCGTCAAGACCCAGATCATTGCCACGGCTGGGGAAAGGATTTTCATGGACCTCTGGATTTCCGCGCGCTGACCCACGGCGCAACTACAGCGGAGGAAGCGGCCTTGTCCAAAACAAACCGGCCCTGTTGCAGCCCATCGACGTTAGCCACGGCTATGGGGCGGGCGCACAGGCGGCGCCATCCGCGAACACCAGCAGCACCAGCTTCTTGAACTGCAGCCGCTCGCCTTGCTTCACGGCTTTGCGGTAGAGGCTGACGCGGTTGATCTCGCCGGGAAAAAGTTGCACCTCAGGCACCTCCACCCTGGTGAAACCGGCTTTTCGCAGAGCTTCCTCCTGACTCGCAGCTTTCGGGCGGATCGTCGGCGTCAGGGCGAACAGGGTGCCAGGCTGGGTGACGATCACGTCGAGCTTTTCAATGCTCGTGCGATGAAAGGGCAGGTTGCGAACCGCCTCGGGCATCTCGTCGATGACGTAGTCGCGGTCGGTGAAGAGTTTCACGCCGGGTTTCATGAACGCCGGCGCCGGTGGCGGTGGCGCGGGCCACTGGATGCGCTGTTGGCCGGCTTGAGATTCGAACTCGCCGACGGACTCCAGCCTGCCGAACATGATGCGCTCCTTGCGACTGTCGGAGGTGTCGCCCTGAGTCACACAGAGCCAGATCGTCCCCTCGTGCTCATGGAAGGTCGGGTATTGGAAGGACTTGGGAGTCTCGAACCGGTACTTCCGCTCCCAGGTCTGGCCGTCGCGGGAGATGTCGACGTTGAAGACACTGCGGCCGACGTTCTGCACCCGCGTGGCCTCCTGCCAGCCGAGGTAATAGAGGCCGCCGAACCGATCGAAGGTGGGCTTCGAGTTCGCGCCGTTCGGCACGTGTGGCATGGGCCTGCCAACGCTCCAGGTTTGGCCGTCGACACTGGTGGTGAAATGGTAGTTGCCCTTGTCATTGCGGCAGATCGCCATCCAGGTGCCGTCGGGCAAACGGTTCACGGCGGATTCGCTCAGCTGCTCGCTTTGCGGCTCGTTGTAATGACCCAGCACCTCAAAGGTGCGGAGGTCGTCGTGCACGAGGGCCAGCGCGTTCTGCTTGCCGGCAAAATTGTTGAGGGCGACGTACAGTCGTCCGTCGAAGCGCTTGAAGGAATCGAAGAGAAAAAAGGCGTGATCCACCGCCGGCTTGGCAAAGCCCCGGGCGGCCGCATCGGCATGAAAAAACGGCGGCTGAAAATCGAAGGTGCCTGCCGTGGTCTTCAGCTTCGCCCGGTGAATCGTCGACGCGAACTCGCCGTGCGACAGCTCGAAGTCGCGATACCAAAGCTGCGACGGCCGTTTGCCCGGATCCTCGCTGGTGAAGTAGCAGCGAAGCGTGCCGGCATCCTTCTGCAGGATGCGCGGCACGAAACAGGCCCCGGCAGGCAGCGTCTCGTTCTCAAAGACCTGCCCGCTCTTCGCGAAGTCGAGGACGCGCTCCACCTGCAGCGTCTTCAGGTTCACGATCGACATCGTCGCGTAGATGAAAGGCCAGCCCGCGCTTTCGCCGGCCTTCTCATCGTTCGCCTCGGCGACGACATAGGCACGGTCACCCACGCACACAAACTCCGCGTCATGCGCGCCCTTCACCCGCGGCGCGGTGATGTTGACCAGGCGCTGCATGACAAGGTCGCCCGCCAGCGACGGGTCCCAATGGGTGGGAAGGAGGCTTTGAGCGCAGATGGGGCCGCAAAAAAACGCTGGGATCGCAAAGAAACGAAAAAGCATGAGGAGCCAAACGAACGCCAGGTGCGTCCTATGACCTGCCGATGTGCGGCAAGATGCGTTATGTTAACCTCAGCGTCTCCCTTGAAACGGAGACGCTTCAGAGCGGACTCCAAACCCTCCGAAACCCAACGCCCTCAAAATCCTTGACGTTCGTGGTGGCGAACTCGGTGACGCCCTGGGCGATCAGGGTCAGGGCGCTGCGAGTGTCGTAGAGGCGGCGAAAGGCGAAGGTTTTGGCAGTGGCTTTTTTCCAGAGCGCGTCGTGAAGCGCTCGGCTCTCCATGGGGAAGCCGATCAATCGCCAGCGGGGGTGATTGCGGTAGGCCTGGATCACCTCGACGGCCTCCTCGGCCATGAGCGGATGTTTCAGTACAGCGGGGTTGCGCAGGAGGCCGTAGAACTCTGCCAGGATGAACTCGGAGATGGCCACCTCCTCATCCCGCTGGATGGACAGGATCCATGCATAGGCAGCCTCATGGCGTGAAGAGTCCTCGTTGAAGGCATGAAGCAGGATGTTGGTGTCGATGGAAAGCATGCCGACTATTTCGAACGGGTTCGGGTCAACGCCTCCTCATTCAGCGTCATCTGCGCTTCGGCTTTGATCTCAGCCTCCGTGAGGCCCATCCAGCCCAGCTTGCGGGGTTGGGGGGGATGCCACTCCTCCGTCTTGCCTGGCTCCTGGGCATAGACGCTGAGAATGTATTCGATGCCTCGGCGGGCCAGCTCGGCGAGCGAGATCTCCCTGGCTTCGCAGACTTTCTTGGCCTTGGCGAAGACTTCGTCGGGCAACTGGATCTGAGTCCGTGTCATACCAACATTTTGACATCATTTTGAACGCTGTCAAACTGCCGGCATATCATCCACTGCCCGGAATCCATGATTCAAGACTTGGCTCCCAGAGCCCAAGCAACCTTGGGTGCCATGGCAGCAGGCAGCTGTCCGGAGGAATCAGGCCTTGCGACCGAGGATGCGGTCCATCGAATCGGAGGTCTGCCAGATCAGCGCCTCCGGATAGTGCGTGTAAGGATGGAAGTACTCGAAGGTGAGGAAGCCCTTGTAGCCGGTCGCCGCCAGCGCCTCGGTGACGGCCGGCCAGTTCGTCGTGCCGTCGAGCAGTGGCCGGAAGGTCTCCAGGCTGAAGTCTGTGCCTTTTTTGGTGAACTCCTTGAGGTGGACGTTTTGGATGCGATCGCCCAGCACGCCAATCCAGTGCTCGGGATACTGGAACATGCTGATGTTACCGGTGTCGAAATGCACGCGCACGTGCTCGCTGCCGAAGCTGTCGACGAAGGCATTCATCTCCATCGGCGTCATCAGGTAGCCGTTGAAGAAGATGTTCTCGATGTTCAGGCGCACCTTCAGCTTCTCCGCCTGCACCACCAGCCTGCCCACCGCCTCGCGCGCCCGCTGGTCGCAGACGTCATTGGGCACCGGCTCATGGTCGTCGCGCCAGGGAATGTGCACCGCCCCCGGCACGACGAGCACGTTGTCGACCCCGAGATCACGGGCGCACTCGGCGATTTTGCCGGCCAGCTCCAGCCCCTGGGCGCGCTTGGCGGCATCGTTGCTGGTGAGCGGATAGGGCCAGAACAAAAAGGAACACAGGCCACTGATGCGGATGCCAATCTCATCGGCCATCCTGCGGATCTTCACATAGTCCGCCGTGCCATGCTTGGGAGAGAGGTCGTTGTCGAGATCGTAATTCAGCTCGATGCCGTCGAACCCGGCGTCCTTGGCCAACTGCAGGCACTCGCGCAGGCTCATGCGCTCGGGATAGGGGAAGGCCCAGAGGTTGATCGACTTCAACATGTCGTAACGCTTCGGCGATCCGCGGCGGACATCGGGCGGGGGCGCCGCGTGCACGGGCTCAAAGGCCGCAGCGCTGAGACCGACACCCGCAAGGGTGGCCTTGAGGGCGTCGCGACGGGACAACGGGGAGGAGGAAGGCGTCATGCCGTCATGCAATCAAATGGGCGCGGGCGCAGCAAGACCGATTTTGTCGGGCTCAGCGGGCGCGCAACTCGGTCATCCGCCAGTCGTGCGCCGGAATCTTCAAGGGGCGCTGCACGGTTTCGACAAAGTGTCGGGGAAACTCGGTACCGCGCGGCCCGGGCTGAAAGTCGCGGAAGGTGACTTCCACATCCGCACCCGCCGTGCTGCCAAGCCCCTCGAGGGTGAATTGAACCCGCCGCAGACGCTGGTCGCGCTCGCTGATCCAGGCCACCACCCGGTCCTCGCGGGCGAAGCCCAGCCCGGGTCGCAGCACGCCGAACACGCGCCGGCAGGGGTCGCCATCCACTGGCAGGGGCGGCACCGACGCACCGAGCCGCCAATCGCTGCCATGCGCGAGCAGCCAGTCGCTGCCGAACAGGAACATCGCGTAACCGTCGGCGACCAGGGCCGCGGCGGCGCGATCTTCCGGCGAAGGGGCGGGTTTGTCGTTGAACCAGACCTCGACAGCGTCCGGCATGCGCACGACGCGTTTGATGCCCTTCGGCCCGCGATGGATCTGCTCGACCCGGCCCTGCGGGGGCCAGTAACGTTCACGGGATCCCTGGCGAAAGCCGGCATCGACCAGGACCGGCTGCAAACGTTGCACCAGCCGAGCCCACTCGCCGTCGTAAACGACTTCCACCTCACGCAGACGCTGCCAGGGGTGACCAGCACGCTCGGCGCTTTGTCCCAGCAACCGCCGTGCTTCCGTGGCGCCAGCGCTGGGCGGCGTGCGCGGATCGGGCAGGCTGGAACAGGAAACCAGGAGGACCGACAGCAGGGCCGCGCGCAGGAGCATGATGGACTCTGCCACACCTGCCCTGACCGGGCAACCGCCACGGCACTTGTCAGGTGGCAACGACGGCCTAGAGTCGCGCCATGATTCCGCTGGCCGACGACAATCCGGTGCACCGCTTTCCGCGGGTGACCGTGCTGCTCATCGCCGCCAACCTGGCCGTTTACTTCCTCTGGCAGATGCGGGTCGGACTCGAGCAGAGCGTGGCCGTCGCCGCCTTCGTGCCCGTCGAATTCCACCGCGGCGCGCCGGGTGCCTGGAGCGCGCTCTTCACCAGCATGTTCATGCACGGCGGCCTCATGCATCTGGTGGGCAACCTCTGGTTCCTGTGGATCTTCGGCGACAACATTGAGTGCGAGTGCGGCCACTTGCGCTTCCTGATGTTTTACCTGCTCTGTGGCGTCGCCGCCACCCTCGCCCACACCTGGCAGGATTCGCACTCGACGGTGCCGCTCGTCGGTGCCAGCGGCGCCATCAGCGGCGTGCTCGGCGCCTACCTGATCGAACATCCGCGCGCGCCGGTTCGCACCCTGATCCCGCTCGGCCTGTTCACGCGCATCATCGACGTGCCCGCCTTCGTCTTCCTGTTCCTGTGGATCGGCATGCAGGTGTTCAGCCAGGCCATGATCGCCGGTCGCACGGGCGGTGGCGGCGTTGCCTACCTGGCCCACATCGCCGGCTTCGCCGCCGGCGCGATCCTGATCTTCATCTTCCGCCAGCGCGAACGGGATTGAGTCTGCCGCCCAACCATGAAGCATGTCAAATGCCTCACCACTTCGACTTGCGCGCTTCAAGTTCCGCCTCGCGCAGGGCCGCGCGCATCACCTGCTCGGCCTTCGATTCCTCCGTTCCGAAGTAGCGCAACATTCCCTTGGCATCGAGGCCCATATAAAGCCCGGCCTTCGGGCCACCCTCGGCTTCAAAACCACCGGATTCCAGGGGCAATTCTCACTGGCAACCCAGTTCACTCACATGCTGCCGCATAGCCACGTCGACTTCCGTCCGCACCGCCATCGTCCTCATCCCTGAAGTGTTGACCGTCACCTCTGGTGGAGCCGCCAGGATGGCTGCACTCATTGCCCATCTCCTTGATGTCGATTGCTGATGGGATTTTGACTCACTGTGTTTCCAGCGATTGTTACCGCCTGCAAGACTTCGCATTGCCAGCGGCCTTTCGTTGCCAAGTGCAGGCCAGCCCCCTCACGCCACCGCACCGCGCTTCACGTCCAGCAGGGCATACAGCTTCTCCTCCAACCCGCGCATCAGCCGCGCCCCCGTCCGGCGCCGCGCGCCAAACCGCTCGCGCACCGCCTCAAACACCGCATTCACATACCCGCGGCTCCCCACCACCGCTCCCTCGGTCAGATACCTCACCCGGCAGCGCAGGTACACGCT
>JAEYYS010000318.1 GCA_023428335.1 Verrucomicrobiota bacterium
GAACTCGGCCTGTGAATAGCCTTCTTTCAGCAGGGCGTGCTCGGGGGCGTTGTAGCCGAGGGTGTACAGGTAGGTGTGGGCGAGGTCGGCCTGGAAGCCGAAGGCCTCCGGCATGCCGACGCCTTCGAGCACGTCGAGCATGTCCTTCCAGGAGTGCATGCCAGCCCAGCAGATTTCACCCTCGGCAGCGAGGCGCTCGCCGTGGTCGGCGGCGATCTTCGCGGCCTTCTGGAAGGTGTCGACGATGCGGGCGGTGTTCGCCTTCGGGTTTTCGCGCCACTTGGCCACGCCGAACTCGGCGCTGTCGACGCGGATGACGCCATACTTGCGCACGCCGTGGGCGTTGAAGACCTTGGCGATGCGGCAGGCCATCGTCACGGCGTCGAGGAACTTCGCCTGGGCGGCGTCATCGCCCATGGCCGAGTCGCCGACCGTGCCCGGCCAGACCGGGGCCACCAGGGAGCCGACCGAGAAGCCCTTCGAGGCGATGAGGTCGGCAATGCCCTTCAGTTCGTCGTCGCTGGCCTGCGGGTTGGTGTGGGGCAGGAACAGGAAGTAGTCGATGCCCTCGAACTTCTGGCCATTGACCTCGGCAGCGGCGGTAAGGTCGAGCATGCGCTCCAGGCTGATCGGCGGCTCCTGGTCGGGTCCGTCGCCTTTGCCGACGAGACCGGGCCACATGGCGTTGTGAAGTTTGGGAAGGGAATGGCTCATGGTGGGTGGAAGTGGGGATGAATGCCCGAAGGCGGGCAGATGATAACGAAGCCCGCGCCCAAGGCACGCAAAAAAAGCCGCGACGGCGGAAGATCGCCAGGGGGCGCAAGCCGGGAGCCCCGCGATCGGGCTCATCGAGGGCCGGCCCCACGAGCCCGCCACGCCGAAAAGCCCCAAGCCGGTCTCAGCCGCAAAGGAACGCAAGGAACGCAAAAGCCTGGCATGACCTACGCGAGAAGGCCGAACAGGCGCAGGACCGAGTAGGCAAAGGGCATCAAAGCGACAAGGGTGAGGAGGTGCAGGATGGAGAAAATCGAACCTCGGTGTGTCACGCAGGCAACCAGAAGTAGGGTTCCCCCCAACAGGGCGAGACCAATCCCCGCCAAGACCACCCACCAGACCGGTGCCATCAGGGCAAATCCGTCGCCTCCCTCGCGGGCATGGGGCGCGATCCCTGCCGCTTCCCGGGCGAGATGAAAGCCGTAGCCATGAACAGCGGCAGAAGCAGCACTGACGGCAAACGCCATCGCCCCCACGATGTCGTGCCGGTCCCTCGGAGTTTCGGTCAGGAAAGTCGGATCTGGGGATGAACGGTCAGGCATTCTGGATGGGGTGAACGACCCAAGCTCAGCGACCCGACCCACGGGAGGCCACGATTGCAACCGGGACGCGATGGCCGGGTTCGCTGCAGCGCATGGTTAGGCCACGGTGTCATCTCAATCGGAACTCAAGCTGATGTCGCTGACGCTGCTGTTCACCTCGTCGAGCTTCTCGGCGATTGTCTCAAGCTTGCCGCCCAAGTTCTCACCGATACTCGTGAGTGCTTCGGAGATGCCCTCGTTAAACTTCTCGCCGACTCTCTCCGCAAAGCTGTCGGTAAAGAAGCCCTCCTCCGTCAACGACTGAGCCAAATCCGAGAGGCCGCTGAAACTCTCCAGCTTCGTCTCCACTTCGCCAACGTGGCCACTAATGTTGCCAAGCTCCTCCTTGATGTCGGAAAGAGGTTCGAGCTTTTCCTCCAGCGAGCCGACGCGCTCACCCAAGCTCTCCAACTCGGTCTTGATGTCGGAAAGAGGTTCGAGCTTTTCCTCCAGCGAGCCGACAAGCTCGCCCAAGCTCTCCAACTCGGTCTTGATGTCGGAGAGCAGGTCTATCATTCGGTCTGCTTGTTCTTCGTTCATAAGCGTGATGGTGTGTAGTGGCCTAACGTCTCGGATCAGGCGACGGCGAGCGCAAGACGTTGCTGACACGACAGATAGCCTTCGAGCCGTTGCCTGCATTCGTTTTGTTAGGTGTCGCCGTTGGATGTGACATAGTAAAAGCCATCTGTGATGCGTCTCGACGTCTTGGGAACGAAATTGGAATCCAGCGGGGTGATCATGTAACCACCGCGCCATCCTCCGAGACCGTCAGTGACAATCACAATCCCATGCTCGTCAACAGTCACGTATGCGGCACGAGGTATGAACCTGCGAATGACCGAGGGGACTTCATCAGCAGGAATCTCACCGCCGAACCATCGAACCGGATAGTCCTTGTACGCTGCTGAAAAAACCATCTCCTTCGCTGCCAATCGCAGTTGCTCGGGACCTGCCTTCTCGAAATCACGTCTCTCCGTGATCGCTGCAAAGTAGGGAACCACTCGGAGAAATTGCCATGGCGCAAATAGTGCGATTAAACCGACGGCGATGCCGCTCCATCGACAGGTCGACGAGATGCACCTAAAAGACACAAGCGACCAAATCAAGGTCGCTAAACCAGCTGCGCCAACAACGCCACCTCCTAACGTGACAAGAAGTCCAAGAAATGAAATGCTGTTCGAATCATGGCGGACTCCGTGTCGAATGCCAAACCACACCACAAGGAAGGCAAGCGCCGTCAGAGTCACCGAGGTTAGCCAAATGAGTCCCTTGGGAGAGCGGTTCTTCATACACCTAACAGTATAATTACACAACGCGCTGCCTTAACTTGTTATAGCTGCGCGCAGCTTGAACAGGTAAAAAGCAGCCAGGATGGGCAGACTTCGCCCCTGAAATTCTTGCATGAAAAAAGATCCTTCATGCTGGAATTCCCGTCAAGAAAAAGACGCACCCGTCTGTCGGAACTGGGACCGCGCGGATCGAGTTCAAGCCTCGGGCGCGCCTCCTCACCCCGCGAGCGACCTGCCTCGAACCGGAGCGCGAGCATGGCGCAGCCTGCTCGCTCTGAGTCCTGCGTGCGGCAACCGCCCCAGAGCGAGTGACCTTCGGCACACTCGCGCTCCCTCAGACCGGGGTGCAGCCGGCATCCCTGGACTGCATGACGTCAAGGGATGAGGAGGCCCGGACTTCTTGGCGCCTTTGGACTGCGCGCAGCACTGCTGCCGCTTTCCCCAAGCCAGCCCTGCTGGCGCCTCGCAGCGAAGCCACCTCTTCCCTCCGCAGCAGGGCTGCGGCCACGCCAAAGCGGCAGGAGCCTGCCGCAGTCCAAAGGCGCTGCGCGCGGTCGCGGGCCGATCCCCCTCCGTCAAGGATCCGCCCTCTGCTGTTTCTGCCTCTGCGGTGCTCCCTTCTGCGGCTTGGCTGAACCAGAGGCGGACAAGAGTGTCCGCGCTCCCCTCGGATCTCTTCGCCCCATCTGCGAAATCTGTGAAATCTGCGGACCTTCTGGGTTTCCGGTGGCTGATGGACAAGGTGGCAGAGCGGCGGAGGACCGCCGCACTCTTAGACGCTGCGCGCGGTCGGGGGTGGGCTCTGGAATTCACCAACGATCAACGATCCGCCATTCACCTCTCTTCCCTCTGCGGTTTCACCACCTCTGCGGTGCTCCTTCAGGAGAAGCGGACAAACGTGTCCGCGCTGCCCTCAGCATGGCGCTCTGGGACAGAGCGCCCTACCTTTTTGCCGACCTTCCGTGTGTTCCACGTCTTCCGTAGGCCCTCCGTTACTGCGTGCTGCGCTGGTGGGCGGCGCGTGCGTGCAGGGCGAGGAATTCGCCGGCGAGGAAGAGGGAGCCGGCGACGAGGGTGCGTTCCGCGTGCTGGCGGGCGAGGTCGAGGGCTTCGGGCAGGCTGGCGGTGGTTTGGCAGCGCTGGGGGGCGCCGCCGGCGGCGAGGTAGGCGGAGCGGATGTCATCGGCCGGCACGGCACGGGGGGAATCGAAGCCGGTGAAGATCCAGTGCGCACCGAGGGGCAGCAGTGGGCGCAGGGTTTCGCTGTGGTCCTTGCCGCTGGAACCGCCGAAGATGATGACGGCCTGTTCGCCGGGATAGGCGTCCTGCCAGGCGGCGACCAGGGCCTGGGCGGCATCGGGGTTGTGGGCGCCGTCGAGGAGGAGGCGACCGCCCGCAAAGCGCTGGAAGCGCGCGGGCCAGACGGCGTCGCGCAGGCCGGTGGCGATCTGCTCTGGCGACATCTTAAAACCGGCGGCATGCAGGGTGGCGACGGCGAGGGCGGCATTCCAGCGCTGGTGCGGCCCGGCGAGGCCGAGCGGCAGGCCGTCGAGCGGCTGTGCCACCTCGGTCAGGGGCGATGCACGGTCGCGGGCGGTGGCGCGCAGCACGGCCAGGGCTTCCGGCTCCTGCGGCCCGGTGACGGCGGGCACGCCGGGCTTGAGGATGCCGGCTTTTTCGGCGGCGATGGCGGACAAGGTGTCGCCAAGCTGGGCCATGTGGTCCATGCCGATGCGGGTGATGGCGCAGGCGGCGGGTTGCAGGGCGTTGGTGGCGTCGAGCCGACCGCCGAGCCCGGTTTCCAGAATGACCCAGTCGCAGTCGCGGGCGCGGAACCAGTCGAGCGCCAGCGCGAGGGTCAGCTCGAAAAAGGTCGGCACTGGCTGCCAGTCGGCCACGACGGCGCGCAAACGGTCCAGGCCGGCCTCGATCTCGTCTTCGCGGATTTCGCGTTCGTGATCGCGGATGCGTTCGTTGAAGCGGATGAGGTGCGGCGAGGTGAACAGACCGACCCGGAAGCCGGCCGCGCTGAGCATGGCATGCAGGAAGGCGCAGGTGGAGCCCTTGCCGTTGGTGCCGGCGATGTGCAGGAACTTCATGCCCGGCGATGGCAGGTCGAGGGCGGCAAGCAGGCGGTGCACGCCATCGAGGCCGAGTTTGATCCCGTAGACCTGGGTGCCGTACAGCCAGGTGAGACCGGGCGACAGAGGGGCTTCAGCCATCAGCCCTCCCCATTTCGTGGACCAGCAGGGTCAGCGCCGCGAGCGAGGCCGTTTCGGCGCGCAGGATGAAGGGCCCGAGCGTCACTGGCAGAAACCCCTGGGCGCGCGCGAGTTCCTCCTCGGCCGGGGTGAAATCGCCTTCCGGCCCGATGACCACCCAGGCCTCGGTGGCTCCGGCCCCCATGCCGTGCAGGCTGCGCTGGTGTTCGCCGAGCGAGGGCAGGATCTTCAGGGCACCGGCGGGAGCGGCGGCCAGCGCCTCGGCAAAGGGACGCGGCGCTTCGAGCTGCGGCAAGAAGGGTGTGTGGCACTGCTTGGCGGCCTCGAGCATGTGGCGGCGCCAGCGCGCCATCTTTTTCTCCAACTGCTCGCCGCCAGGCTGCACGACGGTGCGGGCGGTGATGACGGGTCGCACCGAGGCAGCGCCGAGTTCGACGGCCTTTTCGAGCAGCCACTCAAAGGGTTCCGTCTTGAGGAGGGCCGGCAGCAGGTGCACGGCCGGCGGACGCGGCGGGGTCGGCAGCGCTTCGAGCACGGTCGCGGTCACCGTCTCGCGGGCGACCGCGCTGAGGCGCGCGCGCACCACGCGACCGGCGCCGTCGAAGATCTCGATCTCGTCGCCCACCTGCCGGCGCAGCACGCGGGCGCAGTGGCGGGCCTCGTCGCCAGAGAGGACGAGGTCCCCGTCCGGCCAGGAACCGGGGGGCAGATGGAAGCGCGGCAGCGACATGCCCGGCTTTTCGCACGGTCGGCCGGTCTTGGCAACGGCCTTGAATTTCCCTTTGCGCAGGCGGGTCCCGCCCCTACCTTGTTTTCCCCCAAACCACCCACTGAACCATCATGCCCACTTACGATTACCAGTGCCAGACCTGCGGCCATGAGTTCGAGGCCCGCCAGTCCATGAAGGACCCGCATCTGACCGACTGCCCCGTCGCCGAATGTGCCGGCCCGGTGAAGCGCAAGATCGGCCTCGGTTCGGGATTCATTTTCAAGGGCAGCGGCTTCTACATCACCGACTACCGCAGCGATTCCTACAAGGCGGCGGCCAAGCAGGACAGTGCCTCGGCATCGTCCAGTTCGACCGCCGCGGCCAGCCCGGCTCCGGCCGCTCCGGCGCCGGCGACCAAGACGCCCTGAGGCGGCCGGGAGCGACGCTGGCGCGTTGACAAGTTCCGCTTTGGCGTGAATTTTCACAAGTGCAGCAGCGAATCGACATCCCCCGCAAATCGATCTACCGCCTGTCCATCTACCAGCGCTGTCTGAGCCGGTTGAAGGAAAACGGCGTGGACACGGTGTCGTCCGACGCCCTCGCCAAGGCGGCGGGCGTCAAGTCCACCCAACTGCGCAAGGACCTGACCTACTTCGGCCAGTTCGGCACGCGCGGCCTCGGCTACAACGTCGAGGTGCTGAGCAACACGATCTCGCAGGTGCTCGGCCAGAACCGCCTGCAGCCGGTCATCCTGGTCGGCGTCGGCAACCTCGGTTCCGCCCTGCTCCGCTACGGCGGGTTCCGCAAGGAGGGTTTTGAAGTGGTCGCCGCCTTCGACCTCGCACCGCGCCGCATCCCCGGCATCAGCATCCCGGTCCTGCCGATCGCCGACATGGCTGAGTTCATCCGCGAGAACCAGGTCAAGATGGCCATCCTGACCGTGCCCTCCAGCAGCGCCCAAAGTGTCACCAACGACATGGTCGCCGCCGGCATGCAGGCCATCCTCAACTTCTCGCCGACCGTGCTCGACGTGCCGGAAAACGTCGTCGTCAACAGCGTCGACCTGGCGGTGGAGCTGGAGAACCTGAGTTACTTCATCCGCTGAAGCCCCTCACTCGCGGGCGAACTCGCGCTCGAGCGCGTCGAGGTAGCGGGCGATCGGATCCGTGCGTTCGGGCAGTTCCTTCTGCAGGGTTTCCGGCAGCTTGAGGTAATCCTCGAAGACCCCCGACATGTGCAGCGTCTCGTTGGCCTCATGCAGGTCGAGCTGGTCGCGCACGGCCCTGCTGAGCGTTTCCGCGTCGCGGATGCGCCGGCGCAGTTCGCGGATGCGGCTGTCCGCGCCCTTGGTGCGACCCTCGCGCAGGTCGGCCAGCAACTGGCTGGCCTCGGTGACGATGGGTCGGAACAGCACCGCCGCGCGATTCTGCAGGGCCGCCAACTCGCGGATGTTGCCTTCGAAGATCGTCTTGGCGTCGGGCCGGCGCAGCACCACGGCGTAATCCTCCAGCGCCACCTCGGCCGCCACCTGCGCTTCGTCCGCCGACGACCGAGCCGCCGGCGCGGCCGGTGCGGGTTTCTTCGGCGGAGTGGGTTTCGCCACCGCCGGCTTCGCTTCGGCAGACTTGGCCACCTCGGGCTTCGCGACCTCCGGCTTGGCTTCCGCGGCCTTCGCCTCCTCGGGCATCGGCACCTCCTCCGGTTTCGGCTGGGTGCTGTCGCCCCAGAGCAGTCGACGGAACAACGAGGGCTTGCGCGGTTCATCGCCCTCGGCGGGCGCGTCCGCTTCCGGCTCGTCCATCTTCGCCTCGGCCGGCTTGGGCGCAGCCTTGTCGGGTTCGGCCTTGGGTGCCGGCGCGTTCTCGGCAGGCTTGGCTGGAGTTTCCTTGGCGGGGGCGGCTTCCGGTTTTTTCCCGGCGGCCTTCTCTGCTTTTTCAGCCTTGGGCTCGGCCTCAACCGGCGTCTCTTCCGTGGCTTCCGGCTTCTTGCGGCCCAGGCGCAGGCCGAGGAAATCCATGGCCAGCACGGGCTGACCCGAGCTGGCACCGACCGCGGCCAGCCAGGCGGCGGTGCGCGGCAGCGCCGTGCGCGCGGTCGCAGGCTCAGCGGCCTCGTCCTTGGCTGCGGGTGGGGCGGTCGGCTCGTCGGCTTTCGCGTCGGGTGCCTCAGACTTGGCAGGGGCTTCCGGGGCCTCATCGCGACGGAACCAGTTCAGGGGGTTCAGCAGCGATGGCTTTTCCGTCGGCTCCACCTTCGGGGCCGGCTCGACCGGCGGCGGCGGTTCCATCCTGGCTTCGGCTTTCGCACCGGCTTCGGTCTTCGACTTCGCGGCAGGCTTGGCCTTGGCGGGCGCCGGGCTCGGCGGCATGGGCTCGTTGATGATGATCGTCACCGGCGCGTCGTCCTCGACGACCTCCTCGGGGGCTTTCGGTTTGGCGACAACCGGACTCGGTGGCAGCGGCTCATTCTTGATCGCGGTCACTGGCGCCGGTTTCAGGGCGGCTGCCTCCTCGACCTTCGGCGCTTCCGGCTCCTTGACCTTGGGCGCGTCGCTCTGCTCCACTTTCGGTACTTCCGGTTCCTCAACTTTGGCCGGATCGGTATCACGGCCAAAGAGACGGCCGAGGAAGGAGGGCTTGTCGACCTGCACCGCAGGCGTTTCGGCAGAGGGTTTTTCCGCCTGGGCCTTTTCGGCCGGCGCTTCCGCTTCCTTCTTCACGGCCGCCGGTGCCGCGGTCTTGGCGACCTCAGGCTTGGTCGCGGGTGCTGCCGGTTCTTCCACCAGGCCTTCCATCGACGCTTCTTCCAGCGCGGCGGCGATGACGGCATCGGCATCCTCCTGCTTCGGTCCACGCGCGAAGGGATTCAGGCGGCTCAGGAAGGAGCGCTTGGGTTTGTCTTCGGCCTGCTCCGCTTCCGCCTTCCCTGTTTCCGCCTTCCCTGTTTCGGCCTGCACCGTTTCCGTCTTGCCGGTTTCGGGGGCGCTGGGCGGACTCGCCGGCCGGGGCGGTTCGACGCGTGCCACCACCGGGCGCGGCCGCGGCACTTCGGAGGCCTTGGCGCGGTAGCGGAAGGTGAGCGCGTGATCGAGCTGCTCCAGGGTGTCGGCAATGCTGAGTGGCTCGCTCAGCGTCGGCGCGGCGAGGGCGGCGAGCTGCAGCGACCACCACTTGTTGAGGCTGCTCGGGCTGCCGGCGATGGCCGGGAAATGCTGGTTGAGCAGCTCACGCTCCGTGCGCGGGTCGGCCGCCAGGGCGGTCAGAAACTTCGCCATGCGCAGGCCGCCGTCGGGCTGATCGAGCAGGGCGAGCACGAGCGCGCAGCAGGAGGTTTGGTAGATGGTGCGCGAGAGCGCGTCCATGGTCACCGGCGAGGCTTCAATGATCTCCTCGATGCCGTAGATGCGGCCGCTCTTGAAGATGGCGGCGAAGAGGGTGCTGGGCTTCGCGCGACTGCGGAACTCCAGTGCCTCGAGGATGCCGGTGAACAGCCAGTCGGGCAGCAGCAGGGAGCGCTGTGCCTTGATCTGCTTTTGGTCGCGCAGGATGCGTTCGGCGAGCAGGGCGCGGACGATCTCGCGGCGGGCGTCGGACTGACGCAGGTCGGGCCGCAGATGGATCGTCACCTGCAGGTGAAAACCGCCATGCTCGATCTGCGAGATGGTGGTGGCCACCGCCTTGTCGGCCTTGAGGGCGGACTCACCGCTGTTGAGCAGGACCACGACCGGGATGCCCCAGGGGGTGGTATCGCGCAGCAGCTTGCGCAGTTCGGTGGCGATGTCCTCGCACTTGCTGGAGAAGGCGCTGCGCAGGGCGAGGTCGTCGCCATGGACGATGAACTGGCCGCTGGTGCTGGTGGAACTGCTGGCGCGCGGGCGGGCAACGGGCACGCGCGGCACCTCGCCGGGCAGGCTCGGTCGCGGCGGCAGTTCAGTGGTTGCCGCCGGCAGCGGCGCAGCAG
>JAEYYS010000335.1 GCA_023428335.1 Verrucomicrobiota bacterium
CCCGGGCGGCCCGCCCACCCCCGCGCGGGGGAGGGCGCCAGCGCCGAAGGCCTGGGCCTGCTGATGGCAGGAGGCGCAGGAGATCGTCGCATTGCGTGACAGCCGCTTGTCATGGAACAGCACCCGCCCCAGCGTGGCTCCGGCATCGGTGACGGGGTTCGGGTTCGGCGCACCGGGCGTGTTGTCGCGCAGGATGTAGGACGGCACCGTCTGATTCGCGTAGTTGGCCAGCCGGGTCAAATCCAGCAACCCCTGCTGACCGCACAAGGCTTGGCAGGTGAGGAGGAAGAGGACAAGGCAGCGCCCAGACGAGGTTTTCATGCCCGCCAAACTGGGCAGTGCCACCTTGAGCGGGGATGAAGACGAGGGGAAAACCGTGCTGGGGGACACACCGCCGCATGCACAAGGGCGAAACCGAGCTACAAAACGCAACTTGCTTGCCTTTTTCACTTGCATCGTTAATGCAACCATGTTGTCTTATTAACCTCACCCTCTCCTCCCATGCGCCTCCTCCCCATCCTGCTTTTCGCCCTCTCGGCACCCCTGCTCGCCCAGGACCAGTTCCGCAGCCTGCGCGAGGGGCGCTACACCTATGCGCCCTTCACCGCCCTGTCCTCGCCGGTGGTGCTGCCGATGGACGGCAAAATGGAGCAGGCCGACTGGCTGACCGGGCTCGATGTCAGTCTGGCCGACATGATTTTCCCGCACGTGCACATGGACACGGCCTATGGCACGGCTTCGATCCCGCAGGACGAACTGGCCGCCGGTCACCACGACCCGATCCGCCGCGACAAGCTCACCGTGCAGAACCTGGAGTTCTCGCTCTCGGGTCGCCTCAATGAATACAACGAGTTCTTCGTCACCTATGCCGGCCCCTTTGGCGAGGGCGACGTCTATGACGGCATCTTTGAGGAGTGGTTCTGGAAACTGAAGAACCTGCCGGGGGGCTTTGAGCTGCGCGGCGGCCGGGTGTACAACCGCTTCGGCATCCAGAACACCTACCATGTCCACGGCTTTGACTGGGTCGATCAGTACCTGGTCAACACCCGCATGTTTGGCGATGACTCGCTGACCACGATTGGCGCCGAGATCACCTGGCTGGCACCCCTGCCCTGGACCTCGCAGTTCGATGTCGCGGTTGGTGTTGCCCCCGTGCATGAAGAACATGACCACGGCGCCTTTGGCGGTCGCTACAACTCCGACGAATCGCAGTTTGGCGAGGATGAAACCGTCGTCGTCGCCAACTGGACGAACGTCTGGAACCTGAACGATTTTCACCAGTTCCGCGGCGGTTTCTCCGGCGCCTGGGGCCAGAATCACTCGGGCTTCGATACCAGCGTCTACGGCGCGCACTTCGAGTATCAGTGGCGCCAGAATGGCTTTGATCCCGGCGGCCGCTACTTCCGCGTTCGCTCCGAGGCGATGGTGAGCGATTTCCAGGTCGAGGACGAATTCGGTCTGACCGATCACCCGGCGTCCCAGCGCGATTTTGGCGCCTACCTGAGCCTGCTCTACGGCTTTGCCGAGGACTTCGAGGTCGGCCTGCGCGGCGACTTCGTCTCCGGCAACTGGGAGACCGAGCAGGACACGCGTGTCCGCGTCAGCCCGGGCCTCACCTGGTATGCCAATGCCGCGCGCACCCTGCGGCTGCGCCTGCAATACAACTGCGACCGCTCGAACCAGCGCGGCACCGACCACTCCGTCTGGGCCCAGTGCAGCATCACCTGGGGCGGCCCCGAAGTGCGCTGAGGCGCGCGAAGGATCGTCTCCGCCACACCGTTCTCCTCTGCATCCGATCATGAAATCCCTGCTCTGCCTGCTCGCTCTCGCCGTCCTCTGCCTGCCCGCGCAGGCGGCCCTCAAGGTAGCATCCCTGCATCCGCTGCTCGCCGATCTGGCTCGTCAGGTCGGCGGCGAGCGCATCGAACTGGTGGAGATCCTCAAACCGGGCTCGGACATCCACCACTTCGAACCGGGGGCCCGTGAAATTGCGGCGATGCGCGGCGCCCGCCTCATCCTGGCCAGCGGCAAGCATTTGGAATCCTACCTCGACAAGCTGCGCGACAGCGTCGGCGCCGGCGTTCAGGTTGTCGAGGTTGGCCGCACCATTCCCTCGCTCAAGCTCGATCCCGCGCAGGAGATTTTCCTGTGCTGTCCGCATCACGCCCACAGCAGCATTGATCCGCACTGGTGGCACAGCGCGGACAACATGCGCCGGGCCGCGCGCGTGCTCGCCGAGGTCTTTGCCGAGGCCGATCCCGCCAACGAGGACGCCTATGAAGCCGCAGCCAAGGCCGCTGGCGAGCGCTTCATGCAGTTGAAGAAGTGGGCACAGAACGAGATCTCTGCCATTCCCCGCCGCGACCGCAAGCTGGTCACCGCCCACGCCGCCTTCGGCTACTTCTGCAAGGAGTTCGGCTTCAAAAGCCTGCCCGTGCTTGGCATCGGCCGCAGTGACGACATCTCGGCCCAGTACATCGCCCAGGCGATCCAGCTCATCCGCGACAACCAGATCCGCGCCGTCTTTCCCGAGGATCAGGCCAATCCCAAGGTGCTCGCCGAGATTGTCCGCAGCACCGGCGCGAAGACCGGCAAGCCGTTGATTGCCGACGGTACGGCGGCGGAGGCGCACACCTTCGAGGCCATGCTGGCGCACAACGTGCGCGCCATTGTTGCGGCCCTGAAACCCTGAGTGCCCTCCGGCTTGACGCCAGAGGCTTCCGCCCCGACATCTCGCCTGCAGTGCGCGGCTCTCCCCCCATTCAGCTATTCCTTCTGGCACTCGCCTTCGCGCTGCTGGCCTTCCCGCTGGCGCGACTGACCGGCCGTGGTGCCGTCGTGGCACGCGCGTCGGCAACGACAGCCGCGGTGCAGGAAGTGCCCGCTCTGATCCGCCTGCGCTTTGCCCACCCACCCCGACAGGTCAGCCTGCTCCAGGAGGAGCGCAACCTGCTCGCCGGCGCGGATTTTTCCAGCTCACCGGTCGAGATCGAAACCCGCCTGCGCCTGGGTGCCGACGGCGAGGAACTGCGCCTGGAGGCCGCCTGGCCGGAGGGCACCCCCGACACCGCCGTCAGCATCGAAATCGAGCCCGATGGGCACGAAACGCGTGAGGTGACCCGCTGGTCGGACGGACCGGAACTCAACGACCTGCTGCTCTTCCAATGGTGAAGCCCGAGGAACATGTCTGCTGGGGCGCCGGCCGCTCCCACCCGCACCATCACCGGCTTGAGGTGCGCGACCTGCGCGTCAGCTACCACCGTGTGCTGGCGCTGGAAGGCGTCGGCTTCGCCACCGAATGCGGGCGCAGCATTGCCCTGATCGGCCCCAACGGCGCCGGCAAGAGCACCCTGCTCAAGGCCCTCGCCGGCCTGCTGCGCGCTGACAGCGGCAGTGTGCTCTGGCGCGGCCGACCTCTCACCCGCAGCAGCCACGAAATCGCCTACCTGCCGCAGCGCGGCGAGGTCGACTGGAACTTCCCGATCACCGTGCGCGGCCTGGTCGAGATGGGCCGCTATCCCAACCTCGGCTGGTGGCGCCCCTACTCGCGCCACGATGGCGACATCGTCCAGCGTGCCCTGCGCGCCATGGACCTGCTCGACCTCGAGGACCGGCAGATCAGCGCCCTCTCCGGTGGCCAGCAGCAGCGTGCCTTCATCGCCCGCGCGCTCGCCCAGGAAGCCCACGTGCTGCTGCTCGACGAGCCCTTCACCGGTCTCGACAAGCCCGCCCAGGAAAACCTGTCCCGCCTGTTCCGCGAATTGACGGCCGAGGGCCGGTTGCTCATCGCCAGCCATCACGACCTGCAGACGGTCGGCGCCATCTTCGATGACGTGCTGCTCATCAAGCGCCGGCAGATCGCCTTTGGTCCCGTGGCCGAGGCCTTCACGCCGGAAAAGGTCGCCCTCGCCTACGAGACACAGGCCTGAGCTTCGGGCGTCGCCAGCAGTCGTTCCAGGCGGCGCACAAAGGCCGAGCGCGCCGACGCCGCCCGTTGGCGGAACCCGACCGGTGCCACGCCGAGCGCACGCAGGCAACGCCGGTGATCCCAGGCCACTGCCGCCGCCGTGAACGCATGCACCGCGGCAAACTGCCAGGTCCAGAGTCGCTGTGCGGCCGGCGTCAGGCGGGCCAGCCGGGCGGCAAGGAATTCACGCTGGAAGGCGAGGTGCTGCACCTCGTCGCGCAGGATCTTGCCGGCGACCGCACGCACGGCCGGATCACCGCAGCGCAGGAACAGTGTGCCGTAGTAGACCTCGGCGACCAGTTCCGCGGTGAGCAGCATTTGAATGGCGAACTCCAGACCGGCCAGGCCGCGCAGGCGCCGGAACAGGCCGTTGCTCCACTGCTTCTGCCGCAGGCGACCTCCGAGATGGGCGACCAGGCGCGCGAGCAGACGGGCGTGCGATTGTTCCTCGGCAATGAAGCGGTCGACCGCGCGCGGATAACCGACCCAGCCGGCCTCGCGGGCCAGTCCGGCGGCATAGCGACGCAGGCGCGTGCCGCCACCGGTTTCTCCAAGCTGGAAAACCGCCAGTGACTCGGCAAGCGGTCGGCGCAGCGCTTCGGGCAGGGGCGATGCGACCTCCGGCAAAGACAGGGCATCGTTGAGCGGAGTGTTCTGTTCGAAGTGCTGAATCCAGTGGCGGGTGTTCATGAAGTTCTCGGGTTTGCGGTTCAGGCAAAGGTCTTCAGTCGCTCGACCACCGCGGCGACGGTTTCATCGAGGGTGGAAGTGCCGGCGGTGACACCCACCTCGCGCAGGCC
>JAEYYS010000390.1 GCA_023428335.1 Verrucomicrobiota bacterium
CGACGCGGTAATCATAGGCCTCCTGCGGTTCGACGACAAAGCCCTCGAAGGGATTGCCGCCCTGGCCGTCGTCGCGGGCGGCGAGGGTGGTCATGCCGCCTTCCAGCTCGTTTTCGAGCTCGGCCTGCAGGGCGTCGGCCGCCGGTTCGTCGAGCACGCCGGTTTCGATCAACTGGCGGCGGAACAGGGTGGCGGTCGACGGATGCGCGGCGATGGCGCGCGCCATGTTCGGCTGGGTGAAGGCGGGCTCGTCGGTCTCGTTGTGGCCGTAGCGACGGTAGCAAACGATGTCGAGCACGACGTCACGGCTGAACTGCTGGCGGAATTCCAGGGCAAGACGGGCGGCACGCATGACCTCGAGCGGGCAGTCGCCATTCACATGGAAGACCGGGGCGTCGATCATCTTCGCCACGTCGGTGCAGTAGCGGCTGGAGCGGGCGTCGGCCGGCAGGGTGGTGAAGCCTATCTGGTTGTTGACGACGATGTGGATGGTGCCGCCGGTGCGGTAGCCGGGCAACTGCGAGAGGTTGAGCACCTCGGCGACGATGCCCTGGCCGGCGAAGGCGGCATCGCCGTGGACGAGTACAGGGATGACTTGGTGGCGAGCGTTCGTGTCATCGAGGAAGCGCTGGCGCGCGCGCGCCATGCCTTCGACGACCGGATCGACCGCTTCCAGGTGGCTCGGGTTGGGGGCGAGCATGACGGCGACTTCACGGCCGTCGCGGGTCTGGCGCACGGTCTCGAAGCCGAGGTGGTATTTCACGTCGCCATCGCCGGCGACCATGTTCGGCACGTAGTTTTCCGAGAATTCGTAGAACAGGGTTTCCAGCGGCTTTTGCAGGAAGTTGGCGAGCACGCTCAGGCGCCCGCGGTGGGCCATGCCCATGACGATTTCCCGGCCGCCGAGTGCCGGCAGGCTTTCGAGGATCGTTTCCAGCGCCACCAGCATGGATTCGCCACCCTCGACCGAGAAGCGCTTCTGGCCGACGAAGCGGCGGTGCAGGAAGCGTTCGAAGGTCTCGGCTTCGAGCAGCCAGCGCAGGGCGGCGGTCTGTTCCTCGGGCGCCGGTGCCGGCTCATAGGGACGCTTTTCGATGCGCTCCAGCAGCCAGTCGCGCACTTCGGGCGCGTGGATGTGCATGAACTCGTAGCCGGTGGTGCCACAATACATCCGCCGCAACTCCTCGAACATGGCGCGCAGGGACAGCGGTTGGCCGTCGCGGAACATCTGGGTGCGCACTTCCTGGTCGAGTTCGGCTGGGGTGAATCCCAGGCCTTCGGGGGTGAGGCCGGCGACCTCGGGGCCGGTCGGGCTGAGCGGGTCGAGGTGGGAGGCCGTGTGGCCCAGCTGACGGAAGGCCAGCAGCGCCTGGGTGACGCGCATGCGGAAACTCAGGGTCTCTTCGGAGAGGCAATCGGCGGCGGGCGCCTGCCGGCTGCCACGTTTGGCGAGTTCGGCCAGACCGAGTTCAAAACCTTCGAAAAAAGACGCCCAACTGGCGTCCACCGCGGTGGGGTCGGCCTTCCATTCGAGGTATTTGGCGTCGAGAAGGTCGGAATTGGCCCGGAAAGGCACGGTGGCATTCATAAACAGGGGGTGAAGTGCAGAATGGTGTCGATTGCTACGCTTGCAACCCCGTTCGGAGGTGCAAAGGCGGTTTCTGGAGTGGAAAAGCGTTTTTTTCGAGGTTGGCGGGCTTGGCAAGGGGGTTGGTTCGGCCGCCGCGGGTTGGACACAGTTTCTTGGAGTTGTTGACACTGCGATTGTGAAGAATATCAATAACTCTTAACAAATCGCGGTCTCCATGGCGCAAAATGTCTATCGCTCGGTCAGCAAGAACCGGTCCGCTCCGCGCCGGAGCGAGCGCGCGCGGCCGACCGGTTTGCGCCGTGAGTCCCGCGGCCTGAGCGATGAGCAGCGGCGGTCGCTCAAGCGGTGGGTCGCCGTGCTCGGTCTGCTGCCGCTCGGTTTGGTGACAGGGCTGACCGTGGTGGAGATGTTCTGGCGGGCGCTGGTACGGCTGGATTTCTGGCGCAGCGAACCGCTGGTCTTTTTCATGCTCGGCGGCGCGGCTTGGTGGCTGGCCTACCTGGGCGGGCTGCGGCCCATGCACACCTACGTCTTCGGTCACGAGGTCAGTCACCTGCTGATGGCGCGCGCCTTTGGCGGCAAAATCTACGACTGGAATCACGGCGCCGCGGGCGGCTATGTCGAGACCGACAAGGCGAACACCTGGATCACCCTGGCGCCCTACCTGATTCCGCTGTACGCGCTGGGTGTGCTGGCGCTGTTCGGCATCGCTGCGCTGTTCTGGGATCTCAACGCCCTGGTGACGGTCGATGCGCGGTTGGTGGTGTTCGGCTTCAAGCCGGTCTGGCTGTTCTACGTGTTGCTCGGCGTCACCTGGTGGTTTCATGCCACCTACACCTGCAAGACGGTGGCCATGGAGCAGAGCGATTTGCAGCGCAACGGCGAGTTCTTCTCGATGCTGCTCATCTTCTTGGTCAACGTGCTGCTGCTGGCGCTGCTGCTGATTGCCGCCTCGTCCTCGCCGGGGCTCGGTCTGGCCGAGGTGGGGCGCTGCTGGCTGGCGACCGCGGCGGCGCTTTGGGACTTCACCCTCGGGCGTTTTTGGTGAGGGTGGAATTCCCGCTGGCGGGACGGCCGGGCAGCGCCACCATGGCGGGCATGGAGACCGAGGCCGCCGACAACGTCTGGAGCGTCAGCCAGCTCACCCGCGAGATCCGCGAGGTGCTCGAGGAGCGCATTGGTACGGTTTGGGTGGGCGGCGAGGTCAGCAACCACCGCCTGCAGGCGAGCGGTCACCAGTATTTCACCCTCAAGGACGAGGGTTCGCAGGTGTCCTGCGTGCTGTTCCGCGGCGCCGCGCGGTTGGCGGCGCGCTTCCGCGATGGCGACCAAGTTGAGCTGCAGGGAGAGCTCTCCGTCTATGAACCGCGCGGCCAGTACCAGCTCGTGGTGCGCCAGGTGCGCCTGAAGGGCCAGGGCGGGTTGCAGGCGCGTTTCGAGGCGCTCAAGCGGCGCTTGCAGGCCGAGGGCCTTTTCGATGCGGAAAGCAAGCAGCCCATTCCAAGGTTTCCGCAGGTGGTCGCCTTGGTCACCTCGCCGACCGGCGCCGCCTTGCAGGACATGCTCAACATCCTGACCCGGCGCGCGCCCTGGCTGCGCGTGCTGGTTTATCCGGTGCGGGTGCAGGGGCAGGGAGCCGAACTGGAAACGATCCGCGCCCTTGAGGTGCTCAATGCCGCCGAACGCCACGGGTTGCCGCGCCCTGACACGATTGTCATCGGTCGCGGTGGCGGCAGCCTCGAAGACCTCTGGGCCTACAACGAGGAGGCGCTGGCCCGCGCCATCCATGCCTCGGGGATCCCGGTGATCTCGGCGGTCGGCCATGAGATCGACTTCACCATCGCTGACTTTGTTGCCGATCTGCGCGCGCCGACCCCAAGTGCGGCGGCCGAGTTGCTGGCGCCCGACGGCGCTGAACTGCGCCGGCACTTCGAGGCCGCGCAGCGGCGCCTGCAGGGACGGGTCGAGGCGCGCCTGGAGCAGGATCGACGCATCCTCGAACTCCTCGCCAAGGGCGCTCTTGAGCGAGGTCCGGAGCGACAGCTTCAACAGGCCGAGCAGCAGGCCGATGAGATGACCTCCACTTTGGAGGCGGCTGTGCGCGAGCGCCTGCAGGGGCTGGCCGACCGCCTGGCGGAAAGCCGGCAGGTGCTGGCGCAGCGGCATCCGCAGGTGGTGCTCGCCGAGGCCGGTCATCGCGTGGAAGTCGGCGCCGCTCGCCTGCGCCAGGAGGCGGAGGTGCGGCTGGCGCGGCTGGGCGACCGCCTGACAGCGCGCCTGGACCTGCTGCGCAACCTCGGGCCGCAGTCGGTGCTGGCGCGCGGGTTTTCCTACACCACCGATGCCAGCGGCCGGGTGCTCAAGGATGCCGCCGAGGTCGCCGAAGGCGAAGTGGTCATCACCCGCCTGGCTTCAGGCCGACTCGAGAGCGTCGTGCGCCGGGCCGAGCCGGCAGGTCGCGCTTGACGCGGCGCCGAAGAACCCGACCATCCGCGAGCATGTTCCTCCTCACCCCCCGCTACCTGAAGCACGCCAAACAGCTCCACAAGGGAGTGACCCGCTTCATCGACTACAAGCGCGACCTGCTTGCCGCGGACAAGCTGGAAGAGATTTGCGATTTGCGCCGCTCGCTGGAGGAGGCCATGCGCCGGCGTGACCGCGCCCGCTTGAAGGAACTCAACGAGGTGATCAACCGCGTCTGCGGAGCCGCCCTGCCGCAGCCGCCGCAGAGCGAGTTCGCCGAAAACATCGAGGTGTTCTTTGTCGCCATCGTCATCGCGCTTGGCATCCGCGCCTACATCGCCCAGCCCTTCCAAATCCCGACGGGCTCAATGCAGCCGACCCTCAACGGCATCACCGCCCGCGCCACCGCCGAGGATCCGCGCCCGGGGCCGCTTGGCTGGCTGCTCTCGCAGTTCACCAGCACCCGCCACATCCATGTCGTGTCCGATCACACGGGTTACCTGCGCGACTCCGAGCCGCTCACCGAGCACCGCTTCCTGATCTTCATGCCGTACTGCAAGCTGCACTTCCGCGACGGCCATACGATCCGCATCAACGCGCCGCAGCGGCAGTTGCTCGACGAATTGCAGCTCTGGGCGCACATCAACGCCAAGCCGGTCAACGTCACCGACGACACGCCCGACCGGCGCATGGTCTACGGCCTGCGCGGCGGCGAGTCCATCAAGGAGGGACAGTTGCTCGCCAGCGGGGTCGTGCGCAATGGCGACCACGTGCTGGTCGACAAGTTTTCCTACCACTTCCGCACGCCGGTGCGCGGCGAGGTCTTCGTTTTCACCACCAAGCATGTCAGCGGCATCCGCGTGCCGGTGGAGCAGGGTTCGCAGCACTACATCAAGCGCCTCGCCGGCGTGCCCGGCGATCGCCTGGAGGTGAAGGCGCCCGAGCTCTGGATCAATGGCGCCAAGGCGAGTGAGCCCGGCTTCCGCAAGGTCATGCAGGGCACCTACGAGGCGCCGGTCGAGGGTTACCGCGGTTACTCCGACCCGCGTGTGGTCGGTGGCCGCATCGACCGCATTGAGCTGGGCGAGGAGGAGTACTTTGCCATGGGCGACAACAGCTACAACAGCAGCGACTCACGCGCCTGGGGTGCGGTGCCCGAACGCAACCTGGTGGGACCGGCGCTGTTCTGCTACTGGCCGCTGACCTCGCACTGGGGCCTGATCCGCTGAGGCCTCACTCGTCGAGCCGCCAGTCGCCGCCGGTTTTTTCGACGAGCTGGGTCTTGATCTGGTCGAACGACATGCCGCGGAAGTAGGCGTGCATGTACAGCCGCTGCTTGCGTGCCAGCAGGTTCTCCCGGACGATGCCGATCTGGCCGAAATCGACCCGGTCCTGGAAGTCGGCAAACCAGTAGAGGGCATCCGCCGAACGCACCTGGTCGCTGAGCAGGGCGAGCCAGGCATAGGAGGTGCCGACGTTGTGGATGTAATAGGTCTGCGGCCGGCGCGACAGCACGCGGAAGACTTCCTCGTTGGGGATGGGGTCTTTGCGGTCGATGCGGAACTTGCGCACGGCATCGTAAGTGGCGCCGTCGAGACGCCAGAACTTCTCGAAATCCTCGCGCGAGGTGGGGAAGACGGCGTCGCCCTCCAGTCCGCGCGGCGGCGGAGCATCCAGCCCGCAGCCGTAGTAGAGCACGACAACGCTGCCCTTGGCGACCTTGTCGACCTCGGTGAGCACGCGCGGCAGGTGCGGCGCCATCGAGCCGGAGACGTCCAGCACGACCGCCAGACGCCGCGCCTTGATCTGCATGCCGAAGAGCGAGAAGGGCTGGAAGGTGATGCCGTCGCGCCCGCCCAAGCCCATGCCGCGACCGAAACCGCCGCCGGCGCCGGCCAGGCCCATGCCGCCGCCGATGCGACCGCCGTCGAGCAGGCTGCTGGCCTGCGGCAGTTCCATGAGGTCGGGCGCATCATCCGGCAGGACCAGATCGGAGAGGGCGTTGGCGACGCCGAGTTTGCGCATCGGTACCGGCTTTTTCAGCCAGGGATTTTTCTTCTGCTGGACGCGGTGCTGCAATTCCTGCGAGGCCTGCGCGCCTTGGGTGGTGCCGCCGCCGGAGAGGAAGTCGACCTGCTCGCTGGTGACCTGATTGACGACAATCCAAGCGGCGCTCAGCAGCAGCACGGCATGCACGGCAAGGCTGGTTGCCAGGCCGCGGCCGCCCCAGCGCTCCCAGTACCGGCGCCAAAGCTGCGCTGCCGGTGAGGCGGAGGCCGACGGGTCGGCCTTTTCGGCTTTCTCAGACTCGTCTGACCTGTCTGACTTGTCTGACTTGTCTGACTTGTCGGCCGGTTCGGCCGGTTCGGACGGCTCGGATGTTTTCGGGGACTCTCGGGTTTCAGCGTTTTCCGGTGCATCGGGAGGGGCAGGAGCTGGGTCCTGGGGCTGTTCCGGCGCCGGTTCCGGGGCGGGTTCAGGATCGGGGGCACGGCGACCAATCAC
>JAEYYS010000426.1 GCA_023428335.1 Verrucomicrobiota bacterium
CTGCTCGATTGCGGGCTCTATCAGGGGCGACGTGCGGAGGCGCTGGAGCGCAACCGGGAGTTTCCCTTTGATCCGGAAAAGATCGACGCGGTGCTGCTGTCGCACGCCCACATCGATCACTGCGGCAACCTGCCGCACCTGTGCCGGCGCGGGTTCAATGGCAACATCTATGCGACGCCGGCGACGCGCGATCTGTGCAGCATCATGCTGCCGGACGCGGCGAAGATTCACGAGAACGACATCGGCTGGCTGAACCGCCACCGCAAGCGCGACGACCTGCCGCTGCTTGATCCTAGCTACACGGTCCGCGACGCCGAGGAGTGCATGCGCCAGTTCGTGTCGGTCAGCTACAACCGGCCGCTGCAGGTGGCCGACGGCGTGCGCATGACCTTCATCGATGCCGGGCACGTGCTTGGCTCGGCGCAGATCCTGCTCGACATCGACGACCGTGAGACGGGGCGCAAAACCCGCCTGCTGTTCAGCGGCGATGTCGGCCGGCCTGAGAACGACCTGCTCGACTGCGCCGCGCCCAGCGAGGGCGTCGATGTCGTCATCATGGAGAGCACCTATGGCGGCCGGAAGCATGAGGTGGGGGCGGAGTCCACCGATCACATCTGCCGGCTCATCCGTGAGATTCAGCAGCGGCGCTCGCGCCTGATCATCCCGGCCTTCGCCCTGGAGCGCACGCAGCAGTTGCTGTTCACGCTCGACAAGCTGCGCTCGGAGAAGTGTTTTGCGCCGGTGCCGACCTTTGTCGACAGCCCGCTGGCGGTGCGTGCCACCGAGATCTTCCGTTTGCACCTCGAGGACCTCAAGCCGGAGGTGCGCGACGCGGTGTTCATGCGCCAGGATCCCTTCGGCTTCGAGGGGCTGCACCTCGTGCGCAGCATCGAGGAGTCGAAGTCGCTCAACAGGATTAAGGGGCCGTCCATCATCATTTCTGCCTCCGGCATGGCCGAGAGCGGCCGCATCCTGCACCATCTGCGCAATCACGTCGGCAACCCCGACAACATCCTGCTCTTTGTCGGTTACTGCGCCGAGAACACCCTCGGCTGGAAGCTGCGCAGCGGTCACAAGAAGGTGAACATCCTCGGCGACGAATTTCAGGTGCGTGCCGAGATCGAAACCCTCGATGCCTTCTCCGGCCATGCCGACCACGACGAGTTGCTCGCCTACTTCGACCGCATCGGCGGCCCGAAACGGCGGGTCTTCCTGGTGCACGGCGAAAAAGAGCGCTCGGAGGTCCTGCGCGACGCCCTCGCCGAACGCCACCCCGAGGGCCAGATCGAGGTCGCCCACCTGCTCGGCAGCGCCGAACTGTAGCCGCGGGCAGCGACCGCGATGATCTGTGGCCGCGGCAGTGACCGCGCAGGCAACGCCCCGCCGCCGGCGGGGCAGGGCAGGGGGCTTGCCGATCTGGAATCTGAAATCTGCGATTTGAGATTGCCGCCCCCGGCGGCTGCGCTTTTTCCATGCTTTGGCTTGACGCTGCGGCTGGGTGCCTATCCTTCCCACCTTTTCCCCCTTTGCCATGAACGCCGCCGAAAAAGCCTCCGTCCTGCTCGAAGCCCTGCCGTACATGCAGGGTTTCCGCGGCCACACCTTCCTGATCAAGGTCGGTGGCAGCGCCATGGAGGATCCGGCCCAGGTCGACCTCTTCCTGCGCGATGTGGTTTTCCTGGAGGCGGTCGGCATCAACCCGGTCATCGTGCACGGCGGCGGTAAGGCGATTTCCAAGGCCATGCAGGAGAGCGGCCTGCAGGCGCGCTTCATCAATGGCATGCGCGTCACCGACGACGAGACGATCCAGATCGTCGAGCAGACCCTGGCGCGGGTGATCAACCCGGAAATCGTCGCCAAGATCAATGCCTTTGGCGGCAAGGCGGTCGGTCTGCCGGGCACCGAGGTGTTTGTCGGCGACAAAATGAAGGGCGACCTCGGCTGGGTCGGCGAGGTGAGCGACTGTCGCACCGGCCTGATCCAGGCGGCGGTGGCCGGTGAATTTGTGCCGGTGGTGTCGCCCGTGGCCCGTGAGGCTGCCAGCGGCAAAACCCTCAACGTCAACGCCGACCTCGCCGCCTGCGCGCTGGCGACCCAGCTCAAAGCGACCAAGCTGATCTTTCTCAGCGACGTGCGCGGCGTGCTGCGCGATCCCAAGGACGAGTCGACCCTGATCCCGACCCTCGATCCGGACGCCATCGCCCGGCTCAAGGCCGAGGGCGTCATCGGCGGTGGCATGATCCCGAAGGTGGATTCCTCGCTCGCCTCGCTGCGCGGGGGCGTTGGCAAGGTCCACCTCATCGATGGCCGCATCCCGCACGCATTGATTCTGGAAATCTTCACCGATGGCGGCATCGGCACCGAGATTCATTTGTGAGACCGGACCGCTCCGGCGAACGAACCCTTTTTCCGAGAAACCTGACGATGGCAGACTTGAACGAATTCGACCCGGCCTGGCTGGACAAGTACGTGGTGCCCAACTACGGGCGCTTTCCGATCTGGCCCGAGCGCGGCGAGGGTCCCTACCTCTGGGATCGCGACGGCAAGAAGTACCTCGACTTCGCCGGCGGCGTCGCCGTCTGCCCGCTCGGCCACGCCCATCCCGAGGTTGCCGACGCCCTGGCGGCGCAGGCGCGCACCCTGGTGCATGTGTCGAATTGGTACTGCATTCGCCAGCAGGCCCAGTTGGCCCGGCTCATCGTGGAGGAATTCGTCAAGGTTCCCGGCCGCTGCTTCTTCTGCAACAGCGGTGCCGAGGCGAACGAGGGCATGATCAAGCTGGCGCGCAAGTATGGCGTCGCCCGGCCGCTGGCCGACGGCACGCCGCGCCATGAGATCATCACCTTCACTGGCAGCTTCCACGGCCGCACCTTCGGCGCCATGAGCGCCACTGCCCAGGAGAAGATCCACGGCGGCTTCGGCCCGATCGTGCCCGGTTTTGTCTACGTGCCTTTCAACGACATCAATGCCCTGCGCGCGGCGATCACCGAGCGCACGGTCGCCATCCTGCTTGAACCCGTGCAGGGCGAAAGCGGCGTGCATCCGGCAAGTGCCGACTTCCTGCGTGCGGCAAGGGCGCTGTGCGACGAACGCGACCTGCTGCTGCTGTTCGACGAGGTGCAGTGCGGATTTGGCCGCACCGGCGACACCTGCGGCTGGCGCAGCATCGTGCCGGGCAACGAAGTCCTTCCCGATGCCATCAGCTGGGCGAAATCGATCGGCAGCGGCTACCCGCTCGGCGCCTTCTGGATTCGCGAGCGCGAGATCGACACCGCGGCGGCGCGTCGCCTGCCCGAGCTGCTTGGCCCGGGCACGCACGGCACGACCTACGGCGGCAGCCCGCTCGCCTGCACGGCCGGCCTGGCGACGCTGGGCGTCATCCTGCGCGAAGGCCTGCCGGCGCATGCCGCCCAGCTCGGCCGGCGCATCGCCGGTGAGGTCGCATCCTGGCGCCAGCCGCTCATCACCGACATCCGCGCCTTCGGCATGATGATCGGCTTCGAGCTCGATGAGGCCCGTCTCGCCGCCCTGCCGGTTGTGCAGGCCTCGGGCAAGCTGCCCTCGATCTTCCTCGCCTGGGAACTGCTGCAGGCCGGTCTGCTGGTCGTGCCCGCCGGGCCCAGGGTCGTGCGCTGGCTGCCGCCGATGAACCTCACCGAAGCCCAGGCCGACGAGGGGCTGCGCCTCTTCAAAACCGTGCTCGACCGCCTCGCCGCCGCCTGAGTGCCAACCCCCACCTTTCGAAACGATGCAACATCTCCTTTCCCTGGAACAGCTCGGCGCCGCCGAGATCGAAGGCCTGCTCGACCTCGCCGCCCGCCTCAAGCAGGACCGCCGCGCCTCGCCGCAGGTGCTCGCCGGCCAGCAGTGGGCGCTCATCTTCAGCAAGTCCTCCACCCGCACCCGCGTCAGCTTCGAGGTCGGCATCCGCGAGCTCGGTGGGCAGTGCATGTTCCTGTCCTCGGCCGACATCCAGCTCGGTCGCGGCGAGCCGATCAAGGACACCGCGCGCGTGCTTGGCCGCATGGTCGACGGCGCCGTCATCCGCACCTACGCCCAGCAGGATGTGGTCGATTTCGCCGCCTACAGCGGCCTGCCGACCGTCAACGCCCTGACTGACGACGAGCATCCCTGCCAGATCCTCGCCGACCTGCAGACGATCAACGAACGCTTTGGGTCCTGGAAGGGCAGGCGGGTCTGTTTCCTGGGCGATGGCGACTGCAATGTCGCCCGCTCCTGGATCTGGGCCAGCGCCCGACTGGGGTTTGAGCTGGTCATCGGCGCGCCCAAGGAGTTCCAGCCCGCGGCCGACTTCATGGCGCGGGTGCCGGGCGGCACCGTCAAGGTCAGCGACGACCCGGCCGCCGCGGTGGCGGGCGCCGATGTACTGTACACCGACGTCTGGGTAAGCATGGGCAAGGAGGACGAGGCCGCGGATCGCATCGAGACCTTGCGGCCCTGGCAGGTCAATGCCGGCCTGCTCGCCTGCGCCAAGCCCGGGGCCGTGGTCATGCACTGCCTGCCCGCCTACCGGGGCAAGGAGATCAGCGAGGAGGTGCTCGAGGCCCAGGCCGGCGTCATCTTTGACCAAGCGGAAAACCGCCTGCACGCCCAGAAGGCGGTGCTCGTCGAGCTGGCTCGCAGCCGCGCCTGAACCCCCGTGTTGGGGCGGGGAAGGGCAGGGGCGCCACGGGCACCTGCAAACGTTCAAATTCCCCTCACAAAAAACGATTTCGTTCTTGCATTGTCACGGGCCGTTTCTAATCTTGGGGCCTTGTGAAATTTTTCACAAGCTCAGGTCGGGCCGGCCCGGTCATTTCAACCCATGAAATATTTCTTTCTCAGCTACCTGTTCGTCGCCGCGATTGTGGTGGCCGCCTTTGGCACGCGCGGCAGCAAGTCGGAACTGCCTCCCCTGGAGATCTTCCAGGACATGGACCACCAGGCGAAGGTCAAGTACCAGGCGAAGAGCGACTTCTTTGCCGATGGTCTGGGCGCGCGTCGTCCGGTGAAGGGCACGGTGCCGATGGGTTTTGAGGTGCCCGCTGCGGCAGCCTCTTCGGGCAAGTACCAGCCGCCCGCCTTCGGCTTCAGCCACGGCGTCGGCTACTATGGCACCGGCAAGATGGGCGACTACTACGGCGACGGCCTGCCCAAAGAGATCGAGCTTTCCAAGAGCCTGCTTGAGCGCGGCGAGCGTCAGTACGGCATCTACTGCGCGGTCTGCCACGCGGAATCCGGCAACGGCAAGGGTGTCACCTCGAAGTATGGCATCCTGACGGCCTTCAACTTCCTCCAGCCCGGCGCCCTCGATCCGGCGAACGCCGCGGCCTACCGCGCCGATGGCGCGATGTTCGACGTCATCTCCAACGGCAAGGGTCTGATGGGTCCCTACGGTGGCTCCATCTCCGTTCAGGACCGCTGGGCCATCGTGGCCTACATCCGCACCCTCCAGCTCGCGGCCAAGGAGAACAACGTCCAGTAATTCGAGGCATTTTCCGGCATGAGTCACCACGTTACCTTCAACGATCTGCCCAAGGGCGGCGAAAAATTCGACCGGGCCAAGGGCGCCAAGCTGATCAACGCCTTCGGCGCCGCCGCCGCGCTCGGCCTGGCAGGTTCGCTGTACTTCTTCTTCGCGAAGACCGACACCTTTGCCTACAGCTGGCTGTTCGCCTTCTTCTTTGCCTTCACCTTCGTTGCTGGCGGCTGCTTCTGGATCCTCCTGCACAGCGCCTCGAACTCCGGCTGGGGCGTTGCCCTGCGCCGCCTCTGGGAACAGCTCGCCAATCTGGTGCTGCCGCTCGCCATCCTCGGCCTGCCGCTGCTGCTGGTGCCCAAGGTGCAAAACTCCCTCTATGAGTGGATGGGCCATCACCGCGAGGCCGCTCATCACGCTCATGAGTCGGGTGAAACGGTCAAGGAGGCCCTGCATCACATGGCCGAGGGCAACAGCCACCTGCACATCCTCGTCGACAAGTTCGGCTACCTGAACCTCAGCGCCTGGAACTTCCGTTTCGTTTTCTACTTCCTGGTGCTCTGGCACATCGCCCGCACCCTGCGCCGCAAGTCGGTCCTGCAGGATCAGGATGGCGACATCAAGCACACGATCAAGTCGCGCACTTTCTCCTGCCGCTGGCTGCTGTTCTACGCCCTGACCGTCACCTTTGCCGCGGTCGACTGGCTGATGACCCTCGATTACGCCTGGTTCTCGACCATGTGGGGTGTCTACATCTTTGCCGGCTGCGCCTGGGCTTCGATGGCCGCGACCATCCTGCTGGTGACCTGGCTGAAGAGCCTGGGTTATCTTTGCAAGGTCGTCACCGATGAGCACTACCACCTGATGGGCAAGCTGCTCTTCGCCTTCACGGTGTTCTGGGCCTACATCGCCTTCAGCCAGTATTTCCTGATCTGGTACGCCAACATCACTGAGGAAACCCGTTTCTACCTGACCCGCAACACCGAGGGCTGGCGCTGGGTGTCGATCTTCATCGTCATCGGCCACTTTATTGC